>JASHXQ010000002.1 GCA_030043455.1 Nitrososphaerales archaeon
ATCAGCGGAGTCGACATGAGCTACCAGCTGGCACAGGCGTCCAATACCAACTATACCTATGGAGTTTTGATTGAAGAAGTCGTGAGCGGAGGCCCGGCGGCTCAGGCGGGAATCAAGGCGGGAACCCAGACGGTTACTGTCGATGGTCAGCAGTACCTGGTCGGCGGCGACATCATCATTTCTGTGAACGGAACAAAAATCACCGACAACGACGCTCTCGCGACCTACCTCGCGGAGTACGCCACTTCTGGACAGACTGCGGTATTGGGGATAGTGAGGAATGGCGCCCTGACTACGGTGAATGTCGTGCTGGGCACTCGACCTCCAGTTAGCTCCTAGTAAGAAATAAATCGTAATCCGGAGTTGCGTGACTTAGAGCTCTTGGATTTCGGCAAGATCGAGATCGCTGTCGGGGTTATTCTTGCGATACTCGGAACTATTTTCTCTCTTCAAGGAGTGGGAATAATGGGAGGCAGTTCTTTGATGGACGGGAATGCACTCTTCATTTTCATTGGATCTTTCGTTGCCGTAATTGGGCTGCTCCTTATAGCCCTCGGCCTACGTCCTCCTAAAGCGACAGCTCTAGTTCCGAAGAAACCGGATATTAAACCGGCTTAATTTTTTCTTCGGACTAGTTTCCGAAGAGCACTTTGTCCTTCTGACTTTTGGGACGGTGGAGCAAGCTGTAGAGAAGCGCTTTTTGCACGTGCAACCGGTTCTCCGCCTCTTGCCATACGACTGATTGGGGGCCATCGATTACCGCGTCGGTGACCTCTTCTCCTCTGTGGGCTGGCAGGCAGTGCATGAAGATCGCATCAGGCTTCGCCAGGGCCATCAATTGCTCGTTCACCTGATACTCCGGGAAAAAAGCTTTCAGGCGAGCCTCCTTTTCTCCGTCGTCACCCATGGAGACGAAGGTATCAGTGAGGACCACGTCTGCGTTCTTCGTCGCCTCTCTTGGATCTTCCACGACTGAAATTTGTGCCCCGCTGAAACTTGCATGGTGTTGCGCCTTCTCCAGGGCTTCCTGGAGTGGAGCGTATTGTTTCGGACACGCGACAGTGAGATTCGCTCCTGATAACCCGGCCCCAATCATAAGGGAATTGCAAACATTGTTGCCGTCTCCAATCCAAGCGATCGACAGTCCCTTCAATTTCTTCTTGGATTGCTTGATGGTCAGATAGTCTGCAAGGGTCTGGCACGGATGATAGCGATCTGAAAGAGCGTTAATTATCGGGATGTCCGCGCCCTTGGAAAACTTCACCAGCAGCTCATGTGAGTAGACTCGGGCCGCGATAGCCTGACAGTAAAGAGATAGTACATGAGAAGTGTCTTCCGGAGTCTCCCCACGCGACAGCTGCATTTCCTTGGAATTCAAGACAACAGCATGCCCTCCCAGCTCAAACATCGCTACCTCGAAGGAAACTCTTGTTCTCGTGCTCGGCTTCTCGAAAAGAAGGGCGAGTGAAGTCCCGGGAGCCTGATGCAAGAATTTTCTCTGCTGGCGCTCGGTCTTGAGAACCTCCGCGAGATGGAGAAGAGCCCGGAATTCAGAAGGAGACAGCTCATCCAGCGACAGAAGATCTTTTGAAAAGCCCGATCGAAGATCTGAAGCCTGAGTAGTCATTTCGCGATCGCTCCCTTTTGACGTTTCTTCGTTTTTGCCCGGCATTCGGAGATTAGGTCGGTGAGAGAGGAAAAAGTTCTCGCCACATCATCCATGCGGATGACAACGATTGTGTCGGTGAAACAACTAACTGTGTCCTCGATATTGACGTGGTTCTCCGCGATCTTGGTATACAAGGTCAGTACGACTCCCGGAGTGCGAACGATCTCTTTCGGACTGTGCACGATGATCGCAGCAAGATCCGATTGCTCATCCAGTACGTCGTCGTCGTTGAATTTTTTGTGGATCTGTTCCAGCAACTTCTGGTCGAAGATCATCGTGATTGCTGAATAACTCTCAGACACCTGCAGGAATTCCTCCTGGTACGTAGCGAGTATATTTCTTACGGACTCTAGGGCTCTCTTGCTCTTATCCAAGTTCAGTTTCGCCACGTCGGTTCTCACATTGACGACACTTCGACCGATCACACTCTCAAGGCCTCCCTCCGCTGGTTGGAATCTCGGTTTGGTTCTCTTGACGGAAGTAACGAGCGAATCAAAGTTCACTTTTCTTCCGAGATCTTTTTCGACCTTGGGCTTGATCAGACGAGCGATAGCAGTATAATTTCCGTACTTTCTACTCAGTGCATCCTGAAGTGATAGATCGTTTTCTATTACTCCTTTCACCACTTTAGATATCGAAACGGTGTTGACCAATACGGGTCATATCTGACTTTTACCGTCAATAGTGACCAGAAGTTATAAAAGCCTATTGCACGAAAGATTGTCTTCGCGATCATAAAAGAATTGGCGGAAAAAGTTGTACTAGCGTACTCCGGCGGTCTTGACACTTCCGTGTCGATAAAGTGGATCAAAGAAAAATACGGATTGGATGTTGTTACCTGCACTGTAGACGTTGGACAGCAGGAAGATCTCTCCGGAATTGGAGAAAGGGGCCGCGAGATCGGAGCAGTAAATCACTATCAAATTGACGCCAAAGATGAATTCGTCAAGAGGTTTGTTTTCCCCAGCATAAAGGCCAACAGTCTGTATGAAGGCTCCTATCCGCTGAGCACGGCCTTGGCTCGGCCTTTGCTGGCGGAAAAACTGGTGGAGGTGGCGGAGAAGGAAGGAGCAGTAGCAGTAGCTCACGGATGCACCGGGAAAGGAAACGATCAGGTTCGCTTTGACGTGACGATCAAAGCGATGAATCCGGATTTGAAAATCATCGCGCCTGTCAGAGAGTGGAACATGAACCGAGAAGATGAGATTCAGTACGCGCAGAAAAACCACATACCGATCAAGGTGAAGAAATCGATCTTTTCGACAGATCAAAATCTCTGGGGGCGTTCTATTGAATCTGGTCCTCTGGAAGATCCTTACACCGAGCCGCCGGATGAGGCTTTTGAGTGGTGCGTCCCCGCTAAGAATGCACCGGACAAGCCAGATTATCTGGAGATTGAATTTCAAAAGGGTCTACCGATTTCTGTCGACGGCCATGCTTCTGCGCCAGTTGAAATGATTCAATACGTGAACCAAAAGGCGGGAATGAACGGGTACGGTGTCGTGGACCACATCGAGGATCGTCTCGTCGGTATCAAATCGAGAGAGGTTTACGAGAATCCTGCAGCGCTCACGTTCATCAGCGCTCATAAAGATCTGGAAAAGCTGGTCCTCACGCGACACGAGCTAGCCTTCAAGTCCAAGGTGGAGGAGGAATGGTCATGGCTGGTTTACTCTGGTCTTTGGATGGAGCCTGCGAGATTGGCTCTGGACGCGTTCATCGATACTACTCAGCAGAGAGTTTCAGGTAAGGTGCGAGTAAAGTTCTACAAGGGTGGCATGAGAGTTGTCGGACGAAAATCCGAGGAATCACTGTACGAGCACAAGCTTTCGACCTATGACCGGACTTCGACCTTCGATCAGAACGCGGCAGTGGGCTTCATCGAGCTCTGGGGTCTGCCATCCCGTGTGGCAAACGAGAAACTTTCTCCTCATTCCCGGAGGAAGAAAGCTCCGGTTCCCCTGGTGAAGACTCCCTCTTCCGGGAAGAAATCCTAACCGCGAAAAATCCGCGTGGTTTCGAACAAAAAATTGAGGAAGGAAGAAGGAGAGATCCTTGTCGTCTTTATTTGCGATCGAGGAGACTGCTGTGAAAAATAGTAAGGAAAACATCCTCCACAAGGCCCGGCTGGGCACCTTTTCGGACGAGGCTTCAAAGTACACCTCTTCGATTGATTTAGACGGTCGTCTGCTCGCTTCTGTTATCAAGATCAATACCGCCCACATGGTAATGCTGGTGGAGCAGGGTGTCGTTAATCCAGAAGTGGCGGGGAAAATTCTTTCCGCCCTAATTGGAGTACCACAGAAGTTGGAAATGCATGACGATCTGGAAGACGTTCACATGAACGTCGAGAATTTCGTGATCTCCAAGATCGGAATCGAAGCTGGAGGCATGATGAACCTGGCAAAGAGCCGCAATGATCAGGTAGCTACAGCTCTCCGAATGGTTCTTCGTGACCAATTGATCCTTCTCGGGGAGGCTATGATCTCTATGGAAAAAGCCCTGCTCGATGGAGCAAGGAAGTATGCGGAAGATTCTTTTCCGGGTTATACTCATCTGCAGAGAGGCCAACCCGTAACTCTGGGGCACCATTTCCTGGCATATTTTGGCTCGCTGGACCGGGACTTTGCCCGACTCGTGGACTGCTACCTGCGAACTGATCTTTCACCGATGGGAGCAGGGGCCTTGGCTTCTACAGGGGTGAAAATCAACCGTGAAAGGGTAGCTGAGCTCCTGGGCTTTCCCTCAATTCTCGAAAACTCTCTTGACGCAGTCTCTTCGAGAGATTTTGCTACAGAGGCGATCTATCTCTGCGCTCAGAGCATGATGGATTTGAGCCGGCTGGCGGAAGAGTTGATCCTGTGGAGCACTCAAGAGTTTTCTTTCGCAGAAATGTCCAACGAATTCTCGTCAACTTCCAGCATGATGCCTCAGAAGAAGAATGCCATAGTTCCGGAGATCTTCAGGGCGAGATCCAGTCAGGTCCTGGCTGATCTCGTTGGGGCGATGGGAATTGTAAAGTCTCTTCCCCTGAGCTACAATTTGGATCTTCAGGAACTTACCCGAAATCTCTGGAGTGCCACTGACAAGACTTTGTCATCGGTTGCAATTCTGGCGGAGGTAGTTGAGGGGACAAAGTTCGATACAAAGAGAATTGGTGAGTCGATCGCTTCCGACGAGTATCTTTTCGCCACCGAACTCGCTGACTATTTGGTGCAAAAGTATGGAGTGCCTTTTCGAGAAGCTCACTCCCGCGTTGGTGAGCTCGTAAAGTTTGCAGCCGAGGAAGGAAAAACTCGTGCCCAGTTTACGGGATTGAATCTGAACAAAGTGAAGGAAATTCTCGGGGTAAATTTGAGTGCGGATGAACTCTCGTCGATCATTGACCCGACAAGGGTTCTTTTCAAAAGAAAAGCGACGGGATCTCCGAATCCTGACTTGGTGCTCGATGCTTGCAGGGTTGGGGAGAAGGAGGTCAAAAAACACGAAGCCACGCTGGAAGCCTTTGAACGCGAAATTGCAGATGCAGGGAAGAAGTTGGAAGTCGCTGTCCAAAAGATCCACAAAGGCAATCGAGATGAAAGAGGTAAGCTGTCGAAAATTCCGGAGGTGAAAAAGTAGAGAAATGGAGACTAAATGTCTGGAATGTGACGCGGAGGTTCGCGTACTGGATGATGCAGTAGTTGGCGAGATCGTTACCTGTCCGGATTGCGGAGCAGACTATGAAGTAGCTGCCC
>JASHXQ010000024.1 GCA_030043455.1 Nitrososphaerales archaeon
TGATAAAAATTTCAAGCAGCCTAGCGGGGTGGGGAAGCCAGGTTATCCCGGCGGGCTCATAATGTCGCCTTTTCTTTTTCCAGACAAGATGGGGATAGAATGGGAATTGTCATGAGATACCCGCAGAGCGGTGGTTCAAAATAACTGCAGGGAATTCCTTGCGTTAGTGAGACTCCACCCCCCGCTACTGTAATTCATTGCTAATTCTATTCTTGGACGCGGGGAGCTAAATAGAAACGGATGTAACCGTTGCTATTTTCGCCGAGCTTGAAGTCCATCCGAAGGGGCATCTTGCTGGAGTACTCAAAGTTGATAGTATCTGACGCTGTACCTGCAGATTTGGTGATCTTCAGAAGGTATTCAATGCTATAGTTGGATTTGCTCTCCTTGTTCGTCACGAGGCTGACCAGATCTCCCTTTCCGCCCTCTGCGACTTCCAGGACGACATTGGCTTTCCCAGTATCGCCCTTTCCTGCGAAGGTAACTTTGTTGGTTCCGGACTCGATGGAAATGTAATTCGAGATGGCAGAAACATCATTCAAAATTCGATCGAAAGCCGGCTCGGTAGTGACGAACTTGGAATCATATGTTAGCTTCGGAAGCGGCGTATTGCTCTGACTAGATTCTATGAGATGTAACTCAAATTCTCTCTTGTAGCCGTTGCTCAGCTTCACATTCAAGGACTCGGTACCAGCTCTGGAGATCTCCACCGAATCCTTGTTTTCGGCTCTGCGGATAAGCTTGGAGAAGTCTTCCATCCGGACTGTGAAACGATCGGGTTTTTCACAAGTGAATTTTTGAAAGTCTGCACTAGGCCAAAACAGGTCGATGAGGGCTACGTGAGAAGGGTCCATGGCCCGAAAGGTAATTCCGTCTTGGTTGACATCGAAGGTCGCTTCCTCCACGAGGGTCTGGATTGCGGAGGTAACAGCTTTCCACTGACTCGGCGATTGGGTTCGGGCGACGAATCCCGCGGAAGCTGATTTTGGGGGTGCTTCTACTTCTTCTTGTGCTGGCATTTCTTTCTATCTTATCCGGGAAACAGAAAAAATTTCCCTAAAAATAGTTTTTCTGACTCAGCTGTACTGACGCCACGTATGTCCGCATTTCTCGCAGCGAAAGAATTGAGTAGGAGGCTCATCTCCACTTCGGGTCTGCAAAAACCACCAAAAGGCCACATTATGTCCACACTTCGGACAATCCACGTTCGTAGTGGGCATGGTCTTGATTTTGTCTTCCTTCTCACCCAACACCTTTATTGTCGAACCAGACGCATCGATCTCCACCACTTCTGGAGTAGCAATATTCGGCCCCGCCTCCTGCGAATAGCCGCATTTATCGCAGGTTAGCTTGGGGCTATCTTTTTGCGGTTTGTACTTCAATCGAGTACCGCACTTTGGACAAAATTTCATTGCTTATTCCCTTATTGGGCAACCAACGCCCGACTTCGCCATCGCATGGCAAAATCTTCTTGTCAGAGTCTTCCAAGGGTCCTGTTTAGGGACCACTCTCGGATTTTCAGGAAGTCCCTTCGTTTTTTGGCCCTTCCGGAGAGATTACTTCTGCAGGACTACTGGACTCGACACGTCCGACTTCTTCGGGGGGTGGAACACCGGGTGGAGCGAGCGGAAAAATCTCCCTCGCTATTTTCAACAAGTCTGCTACTTTTTCTTGGGATAATTGAAGCGCTTCCTCGATCACCTTCGTGGGCTTGCTAGTGTCCGTACTTACCTCAATCATGAGCGTTTTGATCAAGGGGTGAGGAGGAGGGACTCCAGCGAACTTGACATGTTTCACGTTCATCAGCTCCTTGTGAACAATATCAGCTATACTATAATCTTCCTTGTCGATTACGACTTGGAGGGCCCCATCTGCCACTGAATTTAATTTAAGATTCAAGGATAAGCTTAGGCCTCTCGGGGTTTTGCCCTTTATACCTTTTCTTTCAAATCTCGTCCGGATTAGATCAGCTTGTCTGCCGGCGAGACGACTTGATGAAATCTTCTGAGAGAATTCTTTCATCTACAAATCCGCATTCCTTGCACTTTACCCGATCTCGGCCAAGAGCCATAACATTCCCGCCGCAATTGCTACAAACCGTTTCAATTACTCCAGCTTTGGGATCGTCCAGCGAAAGATGATAGATGGAATTCTTTGTGCTGATGACCTTTGCCCTAATAATGTCGCCAGCTTTGAGAGGACTGGAGGTTCTCCTTCTCCGATCCTCGCGCATAGAAAGCATTCCGCTTAGCTCTTTGTCGCTTTGTTCACCGTTTACGGCAATAATTGTAACCTGAGCCATAGATGGCTGGGAGCTGTCAACATGACCAATGATCAAGTCCCCAGTTTTGGGCAGCTCTCTGTCAGCACTCTTCATTGCTTTTACGTTGATGACCCTGTTTGACATGTCGGGCACTACATCACCCACGACCGTGGAGACAATTTCATCTCCCATGGTCGCTGAACCACTTCCCGGCACAAACTCCTCAATCGTAGCAAGTCGATCTCCTGGAACGACCAACCGATCACCCTTCGATCTTTCTGTCTTGGTTTCTATATTATTCATGATAAAATCCCCCAAACATCACAGCCAATGTTTTGTTTGAAACAGCTCCATGCTCACTTCCTTCCCCGACAGTAGCTTTAACAACGCATCGGTCTGCGGGACGCTTAGTACAGGCTTTCCAAAGTTGTATCCATCCACACTTATCCGGGGGCATCCTGTTTGCACAAAGGCTTCGATGTCTGTCATCGCATTAATTCTGTCAGAAGTAATCTCTCTGAGGGCAATGAGCTGAACGTTCTTTCCGTGAATTTCGAGTTCCTTCTTCAATCTCAAGGATTGGTCGGGCATAATTTGTCCTTCTTTCAGTCCAATGATGACACCGAAATTGGAGGCTTCCCTCGCTTTATACACGGAAAGGACCGCTTTTTTTAGGCGCTCTTCCGCCAGTTCGCTCACATCGACTACCTCGTTTTGATAGGGATCCAGCATGAACGTTGGTTTTCCGGAAGAGAGACACAAGCCCAATGCATGAAACAAACTCGGGCCCAAAAGAAGCATAACATCCACCTTATCCCTGATATTGAAAGCTGGGTAGAACTCGCAGCCAAAAATCTGACCATCATGCAGTTGGCCCATTCCCTTTCCGACCAGTGCAGCGATTCCATTTTCTTCCAGAGTTTGGACGACGACAGTAAGTTCTTTCAAATGCTGGGCAAAGGTAGCTATGCCGACGGTACGCGTTCCTTTTTTCTTCAAAAATTCGGCAGTCTTCCGTGCTACGTTGGCAAACGAAACGTCATCCACGGCGTCTATGGAGTAGGTGATCCTGCCAAATTTCTTAACCGTAACATTGTGACCTACATGAAACGCAAGGTCGGCTCCCAATCGTTGTGCATCTACGTCCA
Organism: Nitrososphaerales archaeon; assembly: GCA_030043455.1. The sequence goes on from JASHXQ010000024.1 coordinate 3,412, forward strand.
CGGTGTCGCAAGACCCATAAGTTGGATCTGCGATTACGATAGTCTGCACTTCGTAATTTTTTTCCAGATTTTGCGCCACTGATCTGGTTTCTCGAAGCAACCCGTCAGGCGCGTTGAAAACGACACGCTTGGGGTGATTCTCCCTCACGAGTTTTTCTATAGCCATTGTATCGATCTTGATGGTCATATCTTATCTCATACTCTAAATCTAGCAAGTAACAGAAAACAATCACAAGTAAAAATGTAGACGTAGGGAAATCGTCCACCCAGAAAGGGCAGAGCGAGTTCCCTTCAGACGGTGGTTGGTGCCAGTTGCTGTTCTGTTTTCAGAGGTTCGATCACAATGTGCGTTGGCATTGGGAGCTTCGTAGAAGCGCTCCTCATGGCCTCACGCGCCCTTTCGAGATTCTCCTTTTTCACAGAGAGTTCAAGAATGACCGAACTTGGCATCACCCGTGCAGCCAAGCCGACAGGTTTCCCCCAAGCCTTTCGCATTCCCTCTTGCAATCGGTCAGCGCCTGCGGTCGCGATCATTTTGTTCTCTCGCAGAATGACGTGTGGGTACACTTTCACCCTTAGAAAGTAGGCCGTCTCCCCGATAGGTACTAGCTTCTTGTTAGCGGCAACCCTAGCGGCCTCGAGCGAGTTGTGTCTTATCTGGACCTTTTCCGTGCTGACTAATTTCAACAAATAATCGTAATCAGGACTGGCCTGTCCCGTGCTAAATCGAGCAATCTTGGAATTGGGAGCCCCTGGAGCGTAAATTTTGCTTGTGAGAGGCATCCCACTAGTCAAACGATAATTTTTTCCGTGCAAGGCAAAGTTCGCAAAGAGCCTACACGACTCCATACTACTTAACTTTACCCGTCAGGAAGTCGATTCGATCCCGGGTGGAGATTGTGGCTTGGGCTGGAGTGGGTTCTGGATGGTCATCAAAACCATGCTGTCTGTCACAGTGAACCTGGGCACCACCGAAGCGTTCGTCTCAAACATACTTGACAACATAGATTCCAGCGCTACCGACCACTTGCTTCCATAATTGTGCCTCAGCGTAATAACGACCTCATTCTCCCCAGGGGTGCTGTGATAGTTTGCCCACCGCATATAGTCGCAGATAACAGTCTCCACAAATTTGACACAGGTCTTCAAATCGTTTTTCTGCCCTGTGAAAAGGAGCAGATCCTTTGGAAATCGTTTCCCGCTCTCGGAAGCAAGAGTCTTCAAAGTGTCGTCATCGAGTGTGTTTATTGCCCGAATAAAGTCATGGACGGAAAGAGTGAGCGTCCCAAAATCCTGCAGGAACCGATCAAAGTTTACCCACTTTCTCAAAATTTGATTCGTCAGGCTATTGACACTCGTGCCACGCCTCGCACTCTCAATTTCAAGGGACTCCAGAACATCGGCGTCCAACCTGAACGATTTAGTTTGTGTGGGATTCTTTTCCAATTCGGTTGCGTACCCATCTGATCACTATTTAAGTCAAGATGGATTTCTCGTAGCAAACCTTTCGAAAATTATTTTCGTGAATCACTTATTTCGGAGAAAAAAATTCGTTTGCCGGAATTCCAAAAATATCTTTGCGTTCTTTCTTTTGCAAAACTCTCCCAACTGGAGTTATTCCGACTTGGTGACTCTGGAACTCTGGATTTTCAAATCTTGGCTGTTTCCAATAGTACGATCACGATCCAATGCACGTCTGAAACGGCAAAACGACTTGTGAAAAGAACCGGGGGGGTTTACAAGATGGGGAGGGTCTGTGGAGATGATCTCGAAGTCTTACGAGAATGCCTTCCTCTCCCTGACAGCAATAAATTCAACTGGACAATTTCGGGATACGCGTGCGACCCAGACACTCTAGAATCTGCGAAGGATCATCTTGCGCAAGTTCTGAAAGAGGCTGAGTTGGGCAAGGCTAGATTTATTCGCCCAGTCCCTTACGGCGAAGAAACTGAAGTGAGACTTTATGATCTCATCAAAAATATCCTCTCCGAAGAAAAAGGGAAAAGAATCTCCGGAGTGGATCTTATCGTAGACTGCAGCGATGGAGATATACAATATGCTTACACCGAGTATCTTTCAGATGTAACTGGGTTTCGAGTAAGGGACTTGAATAGACCCTATCAAGATCCGACTGTTACATTAGGTCCTCGTCTCGCTCGGACGCTCGTGAATCTGTGTGGCTTGCCGCGGGGTAAGACTATTCTCGATCCCTTTTGTGGTCTAGGTACCGTACTCCAAGAGGGACTTCTAACGGGTGCAAATGTCGTGGGCATTGACATCTCTTCGACGGCAGTCGCCCGCTGCAGGGAAAATCTCGAATGGTTAGCTAGGCGATTCGATGTTTCCTCGAAACTCTTCTCGAAAGTAGTCCGGGGAGACTCGCTCGATCTAGCGTCGGTCAATTTGCCGCATGTGGATGCTGTTGCAACCGAACCGATCTTGATGCCCAAACTTGAGAACAATCCTTCGAGGGAAAAGGCTATCGAGATTGTGCAAAAAGTTTCGGAGAAATATCACGCAGCTTTTAGAACATTCACCTTGTTCCTCGGCCCCGGTTCTCCTGTTTCCATTGTAGCGCCGGAATTGATCGACGATCGGGGAAGACCGCATGCTGTCGACCTAAACAAAATCGCCCCGAACTTCGGTTTTGTTCTCGAACGCCCAAATCCAACTATCGAGAATCCATGCAGCGTGCCCACTACGAAGAAGAAAACTATTCGCCGCCAGATTTACCTCTGGAGATTCCTCCCGAAAGCCTCATAATTTTTGAATCCGCTTTGGAAGCGAGACCCATAAGAAGGTACAGCTCTCTTGATGTGGGATCGCTGCGGTTCAAGACCCGCTCCAGACTCTGTTGAAGCAGGTCTTTTTTGAAAGGCTGAAATTCTGAGTCATGAGCTAATTTTAGAAACAGAGAGACGACCCTCTCCTTTTCCCCCCTAGACGAAAATTCCACGGTGGCCGGGCCAGATCCAGCTTTTTCGATCGATGCCCAGGTCTTCGCAAAGAGGTAAAACATGATCGCGGCAGCGTGAGAGACGTTGAGTGTGTTGTATCCGGACAAAGTTCTGATGGTGATGACGTAGTCACACACCCGCAATTCGTCGTTTGTAAGACCCGTAGTATCTCTACCAAAAACGATGCAATTTTTTATTCTTGTCCGAGAGGATGGCCTGGTGTGATTATAGATCATTTCCGCACACTGCTCAGGTGCTAAAGTTCGCCGAGTAAGATTGGATTTTCTTGTGGCTTCGATGGCTGTTGTTCCGATCAGTGTTTTGAATTCGCCTTTTAGGCTTGAAACAGAGGGTAGGTATTTCAGATTCTCAACCAAATACCTTCCATGGGCAGCATAGAGAAGCGCTTGAGACAATTTTTCACTATCCAGCCTGTCACTCGAAACCACCACCAGTCTTTTCATCCCAAAGTTTGCAGCAGCCCTGGCTAAGTATCCCAAATTGATTCCGAATTCCGGCTCCACCATCACGACCGCAAATTGCGAAAGTGGACCAAGTTTTCTTGAGGACCGAAGTATCGCTATTTTAGGGCGATGGACTGACTCAGCGCTCATGGATCAACTCAACCGTTCGATTTTCTTTGCCTTATCGAAAATAAAAACAACCATTCGAAAAATACGGCAGTCTCCGCGACCTTTGTGAACGATAAATTTCGTTCTTCACAAAATTTCCTAACACCGTCAATCGAATCATCGCTCGAAAGAAGCATGATGATTCTCCCGTTCTTTTTGAGAACAGCAAGGGCACTTTCCAGAAATTGCAAGGGCACGACAATTCCACTTGGACCCCCATCTATAGCTCGGTCGACGATTTCATCTGATGGCAAGTATGGCGGATTGAAAGCGATCACGTCGAAAGACTCCGGCCTGAAGCAGGTTCCCCTATCAGCCATCACAACCTCGATTGGCTGATGCAACTCCTTTCTAACGGGAGTAAGATCTATGATATCGGTACCCACTATCAGACAGAATTGCTCCAAAAGATTTGATTTTGAAAGATTACCTCCTCCACCGACACCAATCTCGAGGTAGGCACCCGAGCCGTCCAGAAACGAAAGGTAATCACCCAACAATCGTGAATCCTCGGAGTATCTATACGGACTCACGTAGAAAA
>JASHXQ010000025.1 GCA_030043455.1 Nitrososphaerales archaeon
TCTCCTTGTTTTTTTCCTCAGCAAGCCACAGAACCCTCGCGTTGAATAGATCCTCGCTTGAGATCAACCCAACGACTATTTGATTATCGGAAACGTCGACGACCGGCAGGCTGTCTGAATCTATCTTTGCCATGCGATCTGCGGCGGCTCTTAGTGGTTCATCGGGATACGCGACGACCAACGAATGTCTTATCAGATCCATGACAAAAGTGTCTTTTATGGACCGGGTGTTCGCAATGTATTCCAGGACTTCGGCACGAGTCAGATAACCCTGTAGATTTCCAATGGCGTCCACGACAGGAAAACCAGGAATCGAACTCGGTGTCTTGCTAATTGCCGTTGCCAATTTTTCAAGAGGGACATACGCTTCGACCGACTGTATTTCTCTATGCATCACGGAACGGACCGGAATCAACTCCAAAACATCCACCGAATACTCCCTTGCTACATGTACGCCTCTTCGCGCCACCTTCTCAGTCAGAATCGAGCGCTTCATCGTGAAGACCGTAACAAATTCTGCAAAGAGGACCCCTATCAGCAGAGGAAGAATCGCATTTACGTCGTGAGTGAGTTCGACGGAAAACACGACGCCGGTAAAGGGAGATCTCATGGTGCCTCCGAGGACTGCTCCCATAGCTACGAGCACCCACAGAGAGGGAACTCCACCCGGGGCGATCTGCGCCATCAATGCACCGAGCGATCCGCCCATAATTAGAAGTGGCGCCAGAACACCCCCTGACGTTCCAGATCCGAGGGCGATGCTCCACATGAGAGCCTTCACGATCAACAGCCCTGAAACAACTCCAATTGTGAGCTGCCCCAGCAAAAGTGAATCGATAGTTCCGTAGCCGACTCCTAGAGCGAGTGGGACGATGAAGCCGCCTACTCCAATTGCAACTCCGCCGATCGCGGGCCACCACATCCAGTGAATTGGTAATTTGCGAAAGGCATCTTCAGCTGAATAGACCATGTAGGTGAGAACTGTCGACAGAGCTCCCGCAGCTATTCCCACCAAGATGGCGAACAGCAAGACCGGGAGGGTTGGGATGGGGGTTGCCGCGATCGGAAATAAGGGATTGGTGCCAATGATTAATCCACGAAAAATGGTCGCGGTTACGGAAGCGATTCCGACCGGTATGAGACTTCGGGGCTTCCACTCGAACAAAAGAAGTTCGACTGAAAGGAGTACAGCTGCAAGCGGGGTGTTGAAGACCGCGGCCATTCCTCCGGCTGCGCCTGCAACAAGTAGAGTCTTTCTCTCCATCGAAGTGAGTTTGAGAAATTGTGCAAAGACTGAGCCGAAAGCTCCCCCTGTCATGATGATGGGACCTTCTGCACCGAAGGGACCTCCCGAACCAATGGATATCGCAGTTGAAACAGGCTTGAGGATCGCGATCTTTGGTTCCATTTTACTGTGAGTGATCAAAATAGATTCAAGAGCTTCTGGAATTCCATGACCCCGTATTCTCTCCGAGCCGAAGCGTGCCATAACGCCGACAATTAGGCTCCCAATAACTGGGATAACAATCTCAAAGGGGCCGAGCTGATTTGCAGCCGGCGAAACCAGCTTGAGGGAGAATTCGAGTTTTCCGTAAAAGAACAAATTTGTAAAAAAATTAATCAATTCTAGAAGAGCTGCGGCGATAAATGCGCTGATTAAGCCGACCACTACCGCAAGACCGGCGATCAGGAACAGTCTCTTGTTAACGGTGGCAAAGTCACTGAGCTCTTCCACCCCTCCATGGGCAACACATTTTCGCCCTTTGCTATCAGTCATATTTCTGACTACTTCACTATCAAAATTGATCTAACTTCTTGCCGATGCAAAGTCGGAAACACTTCCGAAAATTATCTCCCCGGGGCTCCGGGCGTTCTAGAAGCCACGATTATCAGGTCACAACTCATCGCCTAACTTAGCACTCCACGTGGCCTCTCTCTGCGACCAGACAATCTAAGTAATGGCGGACTGCTACGGACCTCTTCGCCCCTTAGGATCCATTTGTTTTCGAATTTCGTCAAGGCTGATTCTCGTTTCATCATATCGGATCGTGATCATGCTGGTGAGGTAGTTGACGTCAATATCCCGTACACCCTCAATCATCCGAAGATGGTTTGCAATTCTGCCGGAATCGGGCCTCTCGTTGCTTTCTGTATCTGGTAACCGAAGTACGGCGATAGCGAGTCTTTCCCTTCTTTGATTCATCAGATCAAAACTCTGAAATTTTTGGGATTCTTCAGAATGCTCCAGGGACAGCGTTCGTAGAGACTGGCTCAACAGAAATATTTCAAGATCACGTACTCAATGTAGCAAGTTGTCGCATTACGATCCTTGCGGAAGTAAATAATCAGGAGAAGTTTCTCTCCGATCGGCCATCCATATGGTATCAACAACGGCCATAGCTGTGAGGAAAGAATCACGAAGATTTTTGTCCGCGTTCCCGTCAAAGGATGGGTAAGTGATGTTCGCGAAGGTCTAACCAGGATCTCGGATTATAGACGATGACAAATCTCGTGTGAAGTCTGTAAGAGGTTCTTCCCATTTCGGATAGGTTATTTCCAAGCCAGACACTTTTGCAAATCTTGTCAGATGATGCTCTTGAGAATGAACGGCGTCGAAGATGTCGATAACTTCGAACCCTCTCACGATGAGTGCGTCCGAAACCAACGATCTATGACACCTCCAGGGCACAGCCTCCGAGCACATGATCACTGTGGATCTGGTCTGCGCGATCTCCACCAGCAGCCCTATTGCGCCTTTGAATTGTTGCGTTTGCATGTAATCTGCGTAGCCACGAAAAGACTCGTTGCTCCAGCCTGTGTTTACCGAGTTTTCCTTCGGGTGGCGAAAGCCGCCTAAACCCTTCATGTGGATATACTCGATCCACTTGGACTCCAAGGAGCCGCGAAGTTCTTCTTCGTTGAATTGAGGATTCGTTCTGGATTTGGGGATCAGCCTGATGTCGGCGAGCACAACCACGCCGTACTTCCTGAGAATCTGGACGAGCTCTTCGCTTTTCCTCGTCGAATGTCCGATGGTATAGATTATCGAACTAACCACGATGTATTTTCACTAAGGTTTGGCTCAGCCCTGTAACTGGATGGAATTCCAGATCTCGGGAATAAACGAAATTTAGAGCAGAGTTCTTTCTATCCTTGTTTATTCTCGAAGTACGGCAGTACCTTTTTCCTGTATTCCTCAATGAATCCTTCTTCGTCCGGACTATTACTGGACACAAACACGTGATCGAAGCCGAGGTCAAACGCGGCTTCAATTCTGGCGATGTGCTCATCGATCGAAGTTCCCACGATGAACGCTTTTGCAAGTTCTTCATCGCTCACCTCCGCATTACCACGTGCTTCGAGCTTTCTCGGGTCATACTCGTTGGTATTGAAAATGTTCGGAACAAGAGTCGGTTTCTGGGGCCTCAAGGCATCGAGAGCTTTCTGGTAATCCGGATCAAGGGACACGTCTAGTTCCAAGACTTTGGTAATGTCGTCAAAAGACCTGCCCACCGATTCCGCACCCTCTCTGATTTTGGGCAAAATGACATTTTTCAGACGATCAAGCGACGTCGGGAAAGTGATGAAGCCATCTCCAATTTTCCCAGTAATCTTTGCAGTCTTTGGGCCAAGTGCAGAGATATAGATCGGGACGGTCGATTTCATGTAGAGGTTGGCTTTTTTCAAAGTGTAGTATTTCCCTTGATAACTCACGAACTCTTCCGACCCCAGTTTTCGGATGATCGTGATCGCTTCCACCATTCGATCAATTCTCTCGGGCAACGGTGGATAATCGAATCCCAGAGGGATTTCGTTCAAGGCTTCGCCACTCCCGACTCCGAGGATAATTCTGGGACCATGCATTACCTCTAGAGTTGCGAACGCCTGCGCAACAATTGCGGGGTGGTATCTAAGGGTGGGGACAGTAACCCCTGATGCAAAGATGACATCCTTGATCCTCTCCATGGCGGTCGAGAGCCAAATCCAAGAATTTGCCTCGAAGGCTCCGGTGTGAAACCAGGGATGGAAGTGATCCGGAACCCAGATCACGGAGAACCCGGCTTTGGCAGCTAGATCCGCATGTCTTAGAAGCGTGTGTGTATTCCTAAGATCTGGGACGACCATATAGCCGATCGATTTTTTCTTTATGACAGCTCGTTTTGTCGTCATTGAAATTTCACGTGTCTTCGAATTCGTGTCAGAGTCTCTGATTTAAGCCCAGTACCCTTAATCATCTACTCTTGATCAAATCTGGAGAACTCCGCTTCGGCCGGTATAATACGAGTCTGTGAAATTGTGAGTAATGACCCCTTCGTCAATCGAATGGCGAGGAGGCCTTTGAAAAAGAGATTCCAGAAACAGATCTCAGCTCCACACACGATAATAGATTTCAGATAATACTTTTGACTCTCCCAAGGATATTTCATTGCCTCCGGTGGACACTCGAAAATACACCGATCTTGCAGACAGCATAATGGACATCGATCCCAGAATATACTCTTGTCTGATTGTAGCAAATCCAAGTGGAGCAGCTCTCGCAGAAGTAACCAGACCGGAAATGCGACATAATCTCGGATCCTTGATCGAACGAAGCGGAGGGATGGTCGGACAGTGGGGAATTTTGGCTTACAATGCGTTGTCACGATTGGACGGGGTCAGAACTAAAGCAAAGTACATCGTGGTTGGACGAGAGAAATTCAATGGTCTCATCTTTACCATCGAATCAGACAAAGATATACTCTTGGGTATAACCTTTGATCCAGAAACCAACCCTCGTGAAATCTTCTCAAAACTCAGCATCGTGATCGAAGCAAACACGCAACTTGTTGGAAAAGCGTAAGGATAGATCTATCTCAAGGATGCATTAGGGCATTTTTTTGGCTCGATGTGTTTTGGTTAATTTTGTTCTGGCTTCCTGAGTTTTTCGGAGGGAATTTCAGCGAAGTCACTGCTGCGCTTCAGATTGCGCATGAGACTATCGAGATCGAACGGAGGCGCTCGTGGTCGACGCCTCTCTAGATCGAACCAAACTCCCTCAGAAGTCACTGTTGCCAAGATTTCGCCATATGGGTTACGGAAAGTGTTCCTTACGCGAAATCGCGCTCCATCTTGCGAAATTCCCACGGCTTCAAAGTCCACCTTGAACTCGTCCATGAGTCGCAGCTCTTTGCGATAAACGAGTTCGTCACGTACGATTACTGGACCGAACTTTTCAGAGGCAAATCTGGAGAGTGAGAAACCCTGGTTGGCAAAGAAAAGCATGCGAGTGTTGGAAGCGTAATCCAGGTAAGAGCTGTTTCCCATGTGGGCATTTCCGTCCAGGTCACTCCAACCGACCCGAAACACTTGCTCTAATTGGATGGCGCTGTCTGTCAATCTTTCATTCTTTACCGAATGATTGGGAAACTCATCTTTCTAGTTTCCTGAATAATTCGTATAATTGAGAAAATTCTCGAAGTGATTCACAAACACTTGATGACCCCTGTAACGTACTGGAGCCGTGCTGCTCTGCTTTCGGGACTTTCAGAACTTGTCCACGTCGATGACGGCCTGTGCGAACGCTTGAGGAGCTTCCTGTGGCAGGTTGTGCCCGATCCCTCCTGTTATATCTCGATGTTCGTACTTGCCGGTGAATCTTTTCTCGTACGCACCGGGGGGTGGATGTGGTGCACCGTTGGCATCGCCCTCGAGTGTGATCGTGGGTATGTTGATGGCAGGCGCCTTTGCGAGATTGCGCTCCAGGTCGTCATATCGAGACTCGCCCTCGACCAAACCTAGTCGCCATCTGTAATTGTGGATCACTATTGCCACATGATCCGGGTTGTCAAAGGAGGTAGCACTGCGGTCAAACGTGGCATCGTTGAACGCCCACTTTGGTGAAGCAAGCCGCCAGATGAGCTTGTTGAAATCGTGCCGGTATTTGTCGTAACCTAGTCTACCGCGTTCCGTCGCAAAGTAGTATTGGTACCACCATGGATACTCTGCCTCCGGTGGAAGTGGTTCCTTGTTTGCTTGCTGACCTCCAATCAAGTATCCGCTTACCGAGACCTGAGCTTTGCAACGATCGGGCCACAGTGCTGCTACGATATTGGCAGTACGCGCTCCCCAATCAAAGCCTGCTATGATGGGCTTTTGAATCCTTAGGGCGTCCATCAAGGAGATAGTATCCAGACCTACAACGGACGGCTGCCCATTCCGCATAGTTTCGTTAGAAAGAAAGCGGGTGGTTCCAGACCCACGCAGAAATGGGATAATTACTCGATAGCCCGCGGAAGCCAGAAGGGGAGTTACATCCTGAAAGCTGTGAATATCATAAGGCCATCCATGAAGCAAGACTACTGGTGTGCCACCGGCTGGTCCTGCTTCTACATATCCCACATTCAATAGACCTGCGTCGATCTGCTTCAGCGGACCAAATGATTTTTCCCCGGCTGATTTTCCTTCTTCTTGCTGTTTGAGAATAGCGGACAATTCATGGTACACCTTTTTGCTTCTGGTAATATTGCCACAAAACCGTGCGTCTTAAAAGAATTTAGGAGGTTCTCTCCGGGCGAAGCATCCGCATTAACATCAGAGTTCTTTTCTTTGCGTGTCTTAGCTCGGGACGGATCTATCCTTAATTGTAAGTTTATTGACCGGCACGAGCGACCGGGCCATGCGATACCAGAAATATGCGAAAAAGGGCGCAGGCAGTGTGTAGAGAGTTGCCGGATTCGGTAAAATGAACACCGCCAGTAATGCTACAGCAGAGAGACCTAGCCACTTAGTATGATTTCGAAATGTTAAATCGCGGGTCCTAATGCTCCCCACGATGAGCACTACTGCTGCGTAAGCTACAGCGACAACAGCCGGGACAACTCCCACATTAGCTGCGAATGTTGTGACTGGGTTCACTATCCCCAGAAAGTAATACCCTGTGCCGAGGACGTACAGGATAACTCCCAGAATTAGGGCGCCCCAGTAGAGGAATCGGCCCCTCCTCCAACCGACGATGTCCTTCCGCCGAAAGTCGAGCCGAATCAAAGTGCTGATAGTTCGATCTAACCAGACGAAGAAGAATATCAGAGTTGGAAGGAAAGCCCCGTAGTAAAATAGAATGGCAGCGATTTCAAAGTAGTTGGGAAAAAGTGTGTCGATCCGGTTGAAAAATATGAAAGTTATGCTCCAGAGAATTGCCAAGATCCCAAGCCAAAGCGATCTGCTCCTGTACAGGGGTACCACGAGCCCCCGTCGAATTGTGAAGGAAATGTATGCGGCGTATAGAAATATGATCACACTGATTCCAAGCTCTGCGATCAGTATCAAGTTCGGAATTGAAATTTCACTTGACAAAGACGCTGATCTCCATTCCGCTGTGCGTGATCGAGAAATTGTAGTAACCCGCCTCGGGTGGGGCGCCGCGCATTTTCTTTATCCTCAAGAGAGGCACGAGGCGGAGCCCATCTTCGTAGAACTTTAGCTCAAGGACACCATCGAAGACCTGTTGCATGGCAGCAATTACCTGTGGAACATGCATCCCTTCTTCAATGGTCCCAAACAGAACTGCGTCGTATCGCTTGACTTCCGCGATGAGCTGGGTTAGGAACTTGTAAACTGTTTCCTGTGAATTTAGCATTAGAA
>JASHXQ010000026.1 GCA_030043455.1 Nitrososphaerales archaeon
TAAGTGCTGTAACTGGTGGATGTGGAATTAGAGGAAGTACTCGAGGTAATCACAATCGGCGGCGAGCTTGGAGTCCAGTTGAAACTAGTGTAACCCACAGAACTGTTGTAATCTACTGTGACATCATACACACCGGGAATCCATGGTAAACCTGATCCACCCGCAGCGAATGCGCCGTAGAAAGATCCGGAAGATCCGACGAGTGAGCTCAAAGACTCTACCACAGTGCTATTCGGGTCAGTCACCAAGATGGACGCGTTGGTATCGTTGGAAGAAGGTACTGGATATACTTGCCCTAAGAGATACACCGTTTCGTTCCCCATGTAATAGCCCTGGCCCGGTCGCACTGACACGGAGGTAGTCACATTACCTGCGTCAGGCCTAGGAGATCCGGGAGCATTAGGAGTCGCAGCGCAAACCGGAAGAGACATTACCTGCCCAATACTAATCGAAGAGAAGCTAGCGTTGGACGTTCCCTGATTTTGCAAAGTGAGTGAGAAAGAGTTGGGAGCGACACTAACTCCGGTCACAACAACCTTTCCGGTCGAGTTCGCAGTAACCCAAGTCTGATTTTGGATCTCGTTCAACCTCGCACCTTTGATCTCAAGATTTCTGTTCCACACGTTTTGCGGAATCGGCAGGCTTCTGGCCTCAGGGACCAACACGTAGGACACAGAAGTACCATTTTGATAGGGGATAACCTCCGGACTCAAGTCAACGAGCACTCCAGAGGAATTACCGGTGCTAACAGCAATACCACCCACGATCGGAACACTAATCCTGTTAGCGGGCACATACGCAGTGACATTGACACCATTCAGGGTAACAGCTGCGGAAGTGATGTTAAACGCAATCAGATTGAACACACCCGTCTGTACTTCAGCGCTTCCCAACGTCAGACTGACGTTGACGAGGCTCATCAAGTCAACGCTTCCTGAGTCTGCCACCTGATACCACCCATCTTCGTTCCCCGCATCGGCCACATGCACCTGCACGTTAGAATAAGAGATGAATACATCAGTAACTCCCGGAGGAACGATCGGCGGATCCGTGAGAGAGACTCCCAGAATTCCGGTCGGTCCAGTATAGGTCGAGGTGGATGAACCTCCGGAAGAGATCGTCACGGTATCTGAAGATGAAAGGGTGGAGGTAGTCGAAATTTCACTGACGTTCGAACCCGCCTGGAAAAGGGTAACACCTAGCATTAATGCGATGACAATGACCGATCCGACGACAGCCGCGACAAACACGGGCCGCTTGGAATGAGAGGTCTCGGACATAGAATGTACGCTTCGGAGCAATCGTATGGAAAACTGACATAAAGCAAAACTTGCCGAAATCCGAAAACGGAGAGTCATCCCTGAGGTAATGTCTGAACCGATATGCCATCCGGAATCCGGGGCTGGAATTCCTATCGATCTAACTTTTTGCGTCGCACGAGAAGAGCAGCAGTAACAACCATCACGGCTGCAACAGTTGCAATTGTGAGAAAGTAGCCGTTGGAAAGCTCGCTAGCCCCGGAATTTGTAGACGAAGATAATGATGATGAAGAGCTAGTCGTTATGATACTCGAAGATGATACGGTTGAAGATGCTGAAGTGCTCGAAGTGGTGGTCGTCGTAGTTAGATTCGATTGTTCACCGAGATAGACATAGTTAGGCGTACCGATGGCAACTGACGCCGTACCATTCCCCAAGTAATTCACGTGCAAATCGTCAGCTGTTTCTCCAGTATCACCACCGAAACTGTAGTATGAGGGGAACGGAACGAACTGAGTACCGTTGAGATAAAAGAGACCAAGCGTGGAGCTCATTTGAGTAAAGTTGGTCTCTTCCAGATTGCCTTCGCCGCAAAACACGAGTTCGATATCATAGAAAGTCCCGATCGGAGTCGACGCATTACCGTCGACGTAAAAAAACGCCTGCTGTACGCCCGGGTCGCTGATCGTGACATTATCGAACCAGTACACCGGAGTTGCACCCGAAGATCCGTTGAGGAGTGCCTGATTCCCGAAATTAACTAGGATTCCTTGCCCCTGGACCAAGGACTCATTGAGAAGTAGCTTGATGTCAAATGGTGTAACATACGTGTAGTTGTTAGTACCGTAAGCGTAATAGTACAACCCTTGGCTTGTGTTATCCCCCGTGGGAAACACCGAATTGCCATTTGGTGAAGTGACGGTCGAATTGGAGAGCAGTCCGTTGAGATCCGTATTATTCCACACGTTATCATTGTAAGAAATCTCATGAACACTCGTTACGAAATCAGGAGAATTTTGGACCCAGTAATCCTGCTCGGATCCGTTTTCACCTAGAGCCACAAGCTCCGCATTGAGCTGCAACGTCGCTCCCGAGACAGTATCGCTCACCGTGGGAGCGGAGGAGTTGTAAGCCTGAATTGAAGAAACGTTTGCAACTCCTGCAACGCTAGAAGTCTGAATTACGTAGGGGACGGCATTTCCCGAAGCGTTGTAGAGCCCGAAAGAGGCGAGCCCCGTGGGTTCCGGAGGGGTGATCGGACCTGCTACATAGGGGGTAAAGGGGTAAGTTATGGTGGAGAAGGTAACATTGGCAGTCCCGGATGCTTGGCCGTCAAAGAACACGAGATAGTACGCCCCTAGAGAAACTTGGAAATCTCCCTCCGCGCTCGTGCCGTTTTGCAAGTTGATCGAGTTGGAGATGTCATCCGTGTTGGAGGTGTTGAAGATGTTGAACTGATTGGTATTCATCAGCGCGCTGGAAATGGAGACATTGCTCGTGACAGAATAGACGAGCCACGTTGAATTGGACATACTTTCGATTTCCAGTGGGACAAAGTATCCATTCGGAATGGTGATCGACTGCGCCGCCGGGAGTTTACCGAAAGGAGAACCGTTGGAGAATGAGGCATCAGTCATGAGGTGAACTCCCGGAGCTAGTAGCAGTATGACGAGTACCCCGATTGCCATACTCCAGTAAAGAGACCTCACATTCTCTTCCTTGCGTCAAAGAGACTCGTAAGGATATTTTATAGGTTAAGTTTGTGCCAGTGAAGGAAACAAATTCAGGAGTAAAATACTGGAGTGCAGCTCTCTACGGTCGATTGTTGGGACGATTTTGTAAGGGGGGTAAAAAGTGGCTGCTGCTCCAGCGCGGCTTATGATCGGGTAAAACCCGGCGTCGAACCTTGGAACGGCTTCCAGCTCGAGCGACCCCAGAAATTTCACAGGGGCATCCTTTTCATTCTGGAAGCTCCGCCTGCGGACTCAGATCACTACTTTCTGAAGGAAGAAACTGATGACACTCGCGACCGGTTGAGAAAGAAATTCTTCGCGGCGTTTCAGAGAGTGCCGAGTGCTCCCAAATTCCAGAATTTTGAGACCTTTGTGGAGGATTTTCTGAACGCAAACTGCTACCTACTACCATCGTTCAGCTACGCTTGTGCGAACAAGGATGGAACTAATGCCAACCCCACGACGGGCATGGCGAAACACTCCGGAGAGGCACATCTGCAGCAAGCAATCAAATGCCTCAAACCCAAGGTGATCGTGCTTATGGGGACGAGAGCTCTCGCCGCCGGGAGAGCAATGAAACTCGTGGTTGGAGATCTAGGGAACGAAAGTTTGGTGAACTATGCGAGTTTGAAGCCCTACTTCTCCCAAGCCCTTGGTTTTTCAGTCTCCACCTTTGTGACCTACTGGCCGATGAAAAGATCGAAGAGAGCGGATCCCTCCGGAAAGATGGTGAACAATTACGATGCGATGTTAATCCCGACATTGACCAGGTCCTTTGAGACACTTTACTCTACTGCTTAAGGTCGCCCTCAGTACCTTCCACGATCACCGCGCTGTAATCCCCGCCCAAGAACCGATGCTTTGCGGCTTCTTGGTACCCCGGATTATTGTACCAGGCTCTCGCTTCTTCTGAGGTAGAAAATTTCAGTATGCCCACCCCTTCTACCTCTGGGCCTTCTTTGGTCTCACACTTACCGAATCTCGCGAGCCACTGGATGCCGGGTGAGGCGATGTGACTAGATGCCTGCTTAAGATACTGATCTAGTTCAGTCTGGTTGCGAGTACGAAATTTAGTAAAGACGATGTACGCTGGCATGATCTGTTCCAGATCTTCCAGAGATATTTGATGATTCTGCAACCGATCGGTAGGTGATGGAAGCTTCAGAATTTCGGAACCTTACCCACGTTTTGATTTTTAGAGACCTTTTCGCGAAGATCAAACAGGTCTCGAATAAAGTCGTCGTTCCATCCAAAGTCTTTTGTCAGAAAATCTTTCTTTTTCTTCGCGAACGAAAGATCCTGCCACCACTTGGGAACTTGCAGGTCCTTGGTGGCTTTTCTCACCTTCACGTCGTAGGCAAAGGCTAGGTCCCAATGGTTGTTCCCGGGGTACCAGTCGGACGGAGAATTATAAGAAAAAATTTGCGGCCCTTTCTTGGAGAGAGAATAATCCCCAATGCCCACTTGATCCTCCATTATCCTGCGGATGGCCTCTTCTGGGTGCTCCCCTTCTCTCAAGTATGTCGAGGGCAATCTCCACTGACGGTAAGCTTCTTGTAACTCCTTCTCAGAGTATGATTTCCAACCCGAAATCCACTCGGAAAGCCATTTGTCGTCCGGTCTTGGGAGGCCCAGCAACACCCCTTTCTTCCCGGGTCGCCTCACAAGAGCAAAGACGCTGATGCACATTCCGGCAGCTGGCGCGTCCTCATAGTGATCTGTGGGGCCATATCTGGCAAATCTGTACCTTGCTCTGGGGACCTGTTTTGTCGAAGACATTCTTGGCTTGTCTCAGATCCCTTAGGCGCGAGTAATATGGTCATCGAATTATCCATTCAGAAAATCCCTGCCCTTTTCCGTGATGGAGTATGAGAAAGGTCGAGTGGTGACATCACGTTCCACCAGACCGTCATGATAGAGGGAGTTCATCATCCTGGCAGTGTGCTCGCGCGTGCGGCCGATCTTTACCCGAATTTCCTTGGCGCTGATTTTTCCCCGACCCTCGAATACCAAACGGAGAGCCTCCATCTCCGTCACGCCCAGCTTCTTGTCCGGTTCTGGTCTGTCTATTTGCGACGGGATTCTGATTCCTGCTTGCAAACCAATTCTTTCAGGAGAGGGTCGTTCAGGGTTATCGAACGAGCTCGAGTTTTCATTTGTCCTGGAGTACGCGATCGGGCTGAGAGCTACTGCTTCGCGTGGAGCTCTGGAAGCTCGCAGCTCCAGGATCTCCAGCTTAACTTTCTGATCGACCAATTGCTCCTCCAGTCTCCGGAGTCTTTGAGTAAATTCAGAAACCACGGCGGACACCTGCACGGCAAGATCATCTTCCACCGGTGGTGATGCCTGAACTTCGTGATATGCCGTCTTGAACCGCTTATTCCAAGAATAAGCAAGAGATATCACAAGAGCTACTGAAACGATGGAAATCCCGAATGAAATTAGCGTGATATATTCGTCAAAGGGAATCGCCATCACGTCAGGGCAAGGAAATATCACACAATAAGCTTTCGCTCGCGGGTCGCGAATGTTTCTACATACTCTTGCATCGCTTCTAGTACGCGTATCTGATCTTCGGCTGCGGGCCTCGCCTCTTTGAGCTCAGCTAACATTCTGGTATTCCGGATTAGATGGTTCACGTCCGTCTGGCTGATCAGATTTAGATAAGAAAGTAGGAAGATCGAATATACCGCAGCTTCAGCATTGTGCCTTGCTTGCTTGAGAGTGCGAGCAAAAGCTCCCTTGCTCACTTTGCGTTTCTCTCGGAGGGTTCTCTTGTATTCTAGATTCCCGTCCTCCTTGGATGCGAGTAACGTGTCGAGCTGCACTTCAGTGATGCTGCTCTTTCGTAAAAGAAAAGTAGCGATGATATCCTTTCTGATTTCTTCCAGCAATTCTGTCAATAGATTCTGGCACCGGAATACAAAAACGTATTACAAATCCAAGCCCAACAAAAATGTAATTTCTAGGACGTTTTATGTGATATTTGCTCATATTTTGGAGATTTACGAGCATAATAATACGAAATTCTTGCAAGCTGGCTAGCAACGAATTTATGCGGAGGGGAGCACGTGGATCGCCGGTAAGAGACGAGAGTTTTGGGTCGAAGACGAAGAAGAGTTGTCCACGTAGTAAAGAAAACATTACCGAAAGTGTTCACCTGTCCTAACTGCGGCATGGTGTCAGTGCGATTACAACCGAAGGAAACGACTACGATCATTTCCTGCGGTAGCTGCGGTACCAGTCAGGAGATCCCGAACGCCGGCAAAGAGCCCATAGATATTTACAATGAGTTTGTGGACCGGTTCAACGCGGGACAGACGGGTGGCGCCACTACTGAGGCAAACAGAATCGAAGCTTAAAGATCTGATCAAAGCCCACGGAACGATCTGCGCCGGTCTGTTAGACTCAGAAAACATTCCTCCAGCGGAAGCTGCGAGGATCGCTGCAAGAGTGGAGAACTGCGGAGGCAAGGCCATATTGGTCGGAGGCTCCACCGCAATCAATCAGATTGAACTCGAAGAAGTAGTGAAATCCGTCAAGACATCCGTGACATCACCCGTGATATTATTTCCGGGGAATGTCACAGGGGTGGCTCCAAGCGCGGATGCCATTTTCTTTTCCTGCTTGATGAATTCGGATAATCCTTACTTCCTCACTGAAGCCCAAGCGCTAGGAGCTTTAGCTATCAGGAAATACAATCTAGAACCCATCCCCATGGCGTATCTCATCGTGGGGGAAGGTGGGGCTGCTGGTTTTGTCGGACACGCCAGGGGAATTCCTCCAAATAAGCCGGGTCTCGCTGTTATGTACGCACTTGCAGCGGAATATTTCGGCATGCGCTTTGTCTATTTGGAAGCAGGATCGGGGGCGGATGGAAAGGTTCCTCAGCACATGATCTCTGCCGTACGCAAGGCATACAACGGAACGCTTATCGTGGGGGGAGGTATCACGAGCCCTGAAAATGCTGCCCTCGCTTCAAAATCAGGAGCGGACATTGTAGTTATTGGCACAATGCTAGAGACCAAGGATTTCGATTCCACACTCACCGAGATTTGCAAGGTAATATCACATTAGTGATGTGTGACATCACATGAGTGAAACTCCCGAGCTCCCGTTTGTCTATTCACGTTATCACGATCTAATTACGAAAGAACTTCGCAAACAGTACGAGATCGCAGAAGTAGCGAAGAGTCAGGGCAACGATCCATCCCTAACTACTGAGTCCCCGCTGGCTCTAGATCTAGCTGATCGTGTAGCCAAACTACTCGAAGTGCCGATCGCAGAACGTCTGCGGGAGCTGATGAAAACAAACAGGACGGAAATTGCTGCCTTGATTCTGGCTAAAGAAGTCGCTTCCGGGAAATACCCTCTTCCTGAAGGCCAGTCACCGGCGGAAGCAGCTGTGAGGCTTGGACTGGCAATAGTCACCGATGGGGTTACGGTCGCACCGATTCAGGGAGTCTCCGCGGTCCGGATAAGGCAAAACCCTAGCGGGTCTGATTATTTGAGCATCGAGTTCGCCGGGCCGATCAGATCCGCGGGGGGCACCGAGTCCGCACTAACCCTTGTAATCGCAGATCAGGTGAGGAAGGAGCTAGGCCTCGACAAGTACAACGGTACAGGTTACGACGATGAAGTAGGCCGGTTTGTGGAGGAGCTGCGTATCTACGAGCGTGACGTCGGCAATTTTCAGTACAAGATTACCGACCAGGACGTGCAGAAGGCCATCGAGAATCTCCCGGTGGAAATCGACGGTGTGTGGACGGACAACTTTGAGGTGGTCGTCCACCGTGATATGAAACGCATCACTTCCAACAGGGTGAGGGGCGGTGCGCTCCGGGTGCTCAACGACGGGGTGGTGGGCAAGTCCAAGAAACTGTTGAAACTTCTGGGAGAGCTGGGTATTAACGACTGGGGTTGGCTGTCGGAGCTTTCCGGGGGGAAGCAGCAAGGGACTGATGAGACAAAGGCGAGTTCCTCCCACTTTGAGGAGGTGATCTCCGGGAGACCCGTTCTCTCCATGCCGAACAGCCCCGGAGGTTTCCGGTTGAGGTACGGGAGGGCGCCTAACACTGGCATCCACGCGGTGGGAATCCATCCTTCTGTGTGTTCGCTACTCAACTTTCCCATTGTCATCGGCACCCAGATCAAGGTGGACATGCCTGGAAAGGGGGCAAGCATCGCGGTCGTGGACACACTTGAAACCCCTATCGTGAGGCTGAAGGACGGGACCGTTGTAAGAGTCCGGAATCCGGAGCACGCTACTTCGCTAGCCGGGCAGCTCGAATCCATTCTCTACTTGGGAGACATCCTAGTTTCGTTTGGAGATTTTCTCGAGAACAATTACAAGCTAGTGCCCTCCGCGTACGTGGAAGAGTGGTGGTCGCAGGATCTTGGCCGGAGTTTGAAGCAAAGATATTCTAACCCAAACTCAGCTGCCGCTGAACTTGGGATCGAAGTCCCAAGGCTAGAGGATTTTGCGAAAGATCCTCTGCGTTCAGTACCCACCTTCGAAGAAGCTTTTAGGATAAGCCGGATTTTGCAGATTCCCCTTCATCCCAAGTACTTGCTCTATTACGACCAGCTCAGTCCCGCGGAGATTGTTGGCCTCCGTGAGGGTCTCACGCTTCACGAGTCACAGAGTTTGGTCTCCGTCCAATGCAACAGCTCTCTCAAGCCCATGCTGGAAATTCTCGGAGCAGAACACGAGCTCCTCGCGCCCAAGCAAGTGAGCGTCACCGGAATTGATTCTCTAAAACTCACCGAATGTCTCGATCTGAGAAAAGTGCGGGTGAAGGAACTTTCCGGAGAGGGCTGGACCAATACTCTGGAGCTGATGAGCCAGCTCTCTGGTGTGCAAATCAGAGGAAAGTCTTCCACGTTTGTGGGGGTGCGGGTGGGCCGTCCGGAAAAGGCGATGCCCCGGAGGATGCGACCGCCGGTTCAAGGACTGTTCCCCGTCGGCAGATCTCAGGGAATGTCCCGGGACATTCTGCTAGCCTCGGAGAAGAAAGAGCTCCCCCTTGAGATCGCCAATCTCGAATGCCCGGAGTGTGGGTCAAGGTGCATTACGGCCAAGTGCCCTTTTTGCGACGCCACCCCCACTCTTTTCAAAGCCTGCGCCCAGTGTCACCAGAGAGCTCCAGAAAATGCCGACCGCTGCCCTGCGTGTGGGGGACAGCTCCGCTTCTCATCATCGTACAACTTTCCACTAAAGCAGGAGCTACGCAAGGCCTCGCTCCGAGTTGACTACTTGCCCCAGAAGCCGCTCAAAGGGGTGCTGGGGCTAACCAATGACATCAAAATTCCGGAGAGACTGGAAAAGGTTCTACTGCGGCAGAAGTACGACCTCTCGGTTTACCGCGACGGGACGATCCGCTTTGATGCTACGAACGTGCCGCTGACTCACTTCAAGCCAAAACAGATCCAAACGAGCATCCCAAAGCTCCGGGAAATTGGGTACACTCTCGACATCCACCGTAAGCCCTTGGAGACGGACGACCAGACAGTGGAACTTTTGATGCAGGACGTAATCGTTCCCTTTGAAGCAGGGGCCTTCCTCCTTTCCGTGGCAAAATACATTGATGACCTGCTCGTTCATCAGTACAACCTTGAACCATACTACAAAATCGAGAACCCGGAAGATCTGATCGGGCATCTCATCGTGGGGCTGGCCCCGCATACCTCAGTGGGGATTGTGGGAAGGGTAGCGGGATTTTCCAACGCCCAGGCTTGCTTTGCGACGCCCTACTGGCACTCGGCAAAGAGACGGGACTGCGATGGGGACGGAGATTCGATCCTCTTGATGATGGATGTCCTGCTGAACTTTTCGAAGAAATTCCTCCCTTCGATCATCGGTGGTCTCATGGACGCGCCACTGCTCATCCAACCGTTGATCCTACCCAAGGAGGTGCAGCGACAGGCGCACCACATGGACGTAGCTTCGACTTATCCGGTGGAGTTTTACGAAGCTACTGAGAAAAAGGTGTCCCCCGGGGAGGCTAAGATATTCGTGGAGATCGTCAAAGACCGGCTGGGAACGGAGAAGCAGTACTACGGGTTTGGTTTTACCCACGACACGAACGCTATCACGGTGAAGAACAATCGGTCGAGCTACTCGACCCTCGTCACCCTTACCGAAAAGCTTGACCGGCAGATCGAGATTGCGGAAAAAATCAACTGCGTGAACCCGGACGACGTGGTAAGGTCGGTCCTCCGGACGCATTTACTTCCAGACATTATCGGGAACACCAAGGCATACACCGCGCAGCGCTTCCGCTGCAAGAGCTGCTCAGCAAAGTACCGGCGGATGCCGATCAAGGGAGTATGCCTCTCATGCGGGGGAGAGTTGCAGCCTTCTGTTACGCGAGGCTCAGTGGAAAAATACTTGCAGTTGGGTTTGAGACTCTCACAAAAATACGATGTCGGCGACTATCTCCGGTCGAGGTTCACTTTAGCTTCAGAAGAACTGGCGACACTATTCAAACCGGAGGGCCACCAGTCGGATATCAATGACTATTTCACCAGTAGTCTCATTCAAGAAAGCACGGAACACCCTAAAGAAGTAGTAGCTCAGCAAATCCCGTTAAAACTTCAAGCCGGACCTTTAGATCTGCTTTTGGTTGCCGGGGAAAGCAAATCCGAATCTGAAGATGACGATCGGAAGAAAAAGACCGGTAAACGACCACAGATGGAAGAGTTCCAGACCACCCTCTTCTAATCTTGCGAGGATCTCTACCTATCTTTTGAGACTTCTTTTTTCGAGGACTTTTTTGCCTTCAAAGCTTCTAGTTGTTCTAGCCAAAAACTGGGAACAATGATGTAATCAGTCTCTTGCTTAGTTTTCATGGGAACATCTGATTGGCCTTGAGAAAGATATCCTTTGAGGAAAAATTCTCTGGAAAAAGTGGCTGAATCTTGAGTACTTCTTACTTCGAAGCTTTAAGGTTGACCTTACGTTTTCTTAGAGAATACGTCGCATAGACCAGGGCTGCGAGAATCGTCCCGAAACTCGCTGCGAGGAGGACTCCCACAAAGGGAAGGATTATGAGAGATATAACGAGTGAGATCCCGGCAAAGACCAACTTGGTGCGGTTGTCTCTCATGAGTTTGATGCCTGCGGAGGATCCGATCACGTAAACGATGATTGCGGAGCCACTGGGGATGAGGAGGGCGTCTTCCAGATTCACGTTGAGAAAGTAAAAGAAAACGAGGGCGACCATGGCAGAGAGGAAAAGTGCAACGAGAGCCCGGGACGGAGCACTCGTCTTAGGATCCAGTTTGTTGAGCATCTCCGGTAAAGCCCCGTCTCTCGACGCGGCATAGATCACCCGTGACATGCCGGTCATGTAGGCATTCGCGACGCCGAAGATGATGAAGGCTGTGAGTATAGCAATCGAGGCGGCAGCATACCTGCCGATCACATTGGATAGCATGGCTGCAAAGGGAGCGACACCTCCACCGCCAACTGCATACACGCCTGTACCGATCGTCACAAACGATACTGAGACGAAGAGAACCCCCACAAGGAGTACGCTCAGAAAGATGCTCCGTACAAAATCTCGCTTGGGATTTTCAAATTCTTCTGCCACATTAGACACGTTCTCGTAGCCCAGATAAGACCAGAAGATCAAGGAGGCGGCAGTCCCAACGGCGAGGATCCCATCAGGAAGGAAAGGCGAAAAGTTGGAGAGACGTACCTGCCCAAGACTGGAGAGGGTAGCAGCTACTAACACAACCACAATGGAGACGATCACGGCGAGCTGCACCTTGGAGCTCACCACGATCCCGCGAAAATTCACAACAAAAGCGGCAAGGATAATCGCGACTGCTGCAAGAAATGTTTCAGCGCGAGTGAGGGGAAACGCATAGCCGAGATAGGACGCTGCAATCAGAGTAACCGCGGGAGCTCCCGTGATAAACCAGAAGGCGAAGAGCCAGCTCACCACGACTCCGGTGTAATATCCGAAGGCTTCCTTGGCGAAAGAGTACACACCTCCAGATTCTGGATGGCGCGCTGAGAGTGAAGCAAAGGTGTACGCAAAGGGAAAGCTCGCCAGTGACAATCCAACCCACGCAATGATCGAACCGGGTCCGGCGATCTTCGCAGCAAGACCGGGCATGACGAGAATGCT
>JASHXQ010000027.1 GCA_030043455.1 Nitrososphaerales archaeon
GCACGCGCGTGACTTGAGATCTAGGGGGCCCCCTATGCTCTAAAAAAATATGAAGCTAATAGTCCCCAATCGTGGGATACGACTTAGGATTAACCTGATTTTAGATGCGACCTCTCGAAGACGATAACAGTCTCGGTGCCATTTCACGCTGTCGCCTAACTAAATCGTCAAATGATCTGCAAATTCTCCGAGAGGCCAATTTCAAGGTAATAACGACTACCCTATGGGTTGGTCAAAATTTACTCTCTTGGTTTCTACCCATTCAAAACCACAATGTTTGCACCTGTAGTAGTACCTGAAATCGACTATCTGTTTAGAGCGATCAACGGGGATCGGAATCTTAATCCTAGATCGCGTCCCGGTAAACTGCTCCCCTTGATTATATCCTTCATCCACAATTTCCTTCTTTTCAAATTCCCTGGAAAAAGGTCTGTGGCACTTTGGACAAAGAACACTCATTGAGGAGCTGAATCTCTCTAGACTCCTCCGGTGATTGGTGCCTAAAAGAATTAGCAGATCTCTTCCCTTTCATGTATCCGACTGGAATAGCTAATTTTTGCATAGGTACTGATCTTTAACGAGCGATCGAGAATCCTCGATACATATTGCTCCAAATGGCTATTGCTTCCCGCGCACATGCTCTAGGGCTATAGGGGCCCTCTTGTTTCTTACCATGAGTTATTGCCCTAAAGAGTGGATCCAATTTCAGCACCACCCTGTCGCAAATAGTGGCCCAAAACGATGAATTTGGGCGACAACCTTCGCCAGATAAGAGAAAGAATGAACAAGAGATTAGCCGGTACGGGGTCAGTTTTCGAGATCTTACAGAAGAATAAAGCATCACACACTTATAGCCAAAGCGACTTTCACGCTTTCAAAGGAGTGGAATCTATCAATTATGATCGCACTCGACCTGCTGTTATTCAGCATGATGCAGGGGATATCCAACACGCCTCTTTTCATAGGCGAGCGGATCCTCACTGGCCTCGCGGATATTTTTGGGGGACTGATCCTCCTCGTCATCGGTGTTCTGGTGATTGTATTAATCGTAGCGGCGGCCATCGTCTTGCTGCCTGCCATCATTGTGGCGATCTTGATCTGGTTCTTGACGGGGAGCTTCTTCTACGCAGGGATCGCGTTCTTGGTCGTAGCCTTGATCAGCGCCGTGGCCATGGCGGATTAGGGCAAAAGCTTAGATCGGACACTCTACCGGCTTTTCTCCGGTGGGGATGTGGGACGTGAACCACCAGAGCATCAACTGGAGCCGCTCCACACGGTGGTGGGGCTTGCCTCCCCGAGACAATCCATGGCTCTCCCCGGGAAAAATGGCAAGCACGACCTCCTTGTCCTGCCTCTTTAGAAAGGCATAGAGCTGCTCAGCCTGCTCTAAACGACAGCGAAAGTCGTCCTCGGAGTGCAGAATTAGGAGGGGCGTCGTGACGGCTTTCGTGTACGAGATGGCAGACTTTGCCAGATAGTGCTCCGGTCGGTCCCACGGAAAAGACTCCATCACGTCCTCTTCGATCAGCCGGTAGTCGTCGCTAGTACCGTAGAAGCTGAACAGGTTGACCACCGAGCGGTCAGTGACTGCTGCCCTAAACAGATGACTGTGACTGATGGCCCAGTTCGTGAGGTATCCGCCGTAGGAGCCTCCCGTTACTCCTATCCGGTTTTGATCAATCCAGCCCTTTTCCACGAGATAGTCTACCAGATCGATGATGTCAGAATAGTCCTTTTCCATGTAATGTCCGGTCAGGACCTTCATGAAAGCCTCTCCGTACCCGGCCGTCCCACGAAAGTTGCACGTGGCGACCGCGTACCCCAGAGCGGTCAGACACTGATACTCCTGCATGAACTGGAAGCCCTCGGTGTTCCCGCCTCCGTGAAGCTCGATGATACACGGAGGTCTTTCTCCTCCCCTCTCTCCAGTGGGTTGCATGAAGAATCCATGGATCTCTGTTCCGTCTCGCGCTGAAAAGTGGAACTCCCGGCCTACACTCAATTCTATTCCGGAGAGAAGTTCTGCGTTGAAACTCGAAAGCTGCTGGGGTCTCGAACGGGACTCCAGGAAGAACAACTCCACGGGATGCGTTGTGTCCATTTTCGTAAACGCGATCTTGCCATCGCCTGATAGGCTAAACCCTGTCACTACTTGATTCCCCGAGGTTACCTCCTGTACTTCTAGGGAATCGAGGCGGGCAGAGAAGATATTGCACTTTCCCTGGTCGGTAACGGAAAAGTACAGCATGCTCGAGTCGGAACTCCAGATCGGCTCCATCGTCGAACTGTTCATGACCGAATCCATTCGGATGCTGTTTCTCGTCTGCCTGTCCAGCTTTTCGGAGGCGCAAAAGGTTCGTAGGTTCTCGAGATCGTACACCCACACCTCCGCGGGAGTGTTGAACCGATCCCTATAGTCATCGCCTATGAACGCGATGAATTTCCCGTCCGGTGAATACGAGAGACTAGTAATCGAGCCTTTGTTTTCAGTCAATTTCGAGAATTCACCTTCGCCGGAAATGGGAACCGCAAAAATATCCAGATTATTCTCGAAATCGGCATCCTTGTCGAGGTTCGACGCTAAAGCCACTGTCTTCCCATCCGGTGCCAGATCGAAAGCTGCGACATCAAACTCTCCCTTCGTGATCTGCCGGAGTTTGAGATCATCCAGAGTTATTTCGAACACGTGAGTTCGCCTGTCGTGGAGGTATCCCTCTCCGTCGAACCGATAGTTCATCCGGCTGATCAGACGGACGTCCGTCTTCGGCTCGCCCGGGCGCAGGGGATCATAGTCAGAAAGAAAGAAGATGGACTCTCCACCTCGGGACCATCTTGGGGCAGCAATTTTCTTGCCTTCCAGCTTCAAAAGCCGGACCTTTCCCCTCCCCTGCAGATCTGAAATCCACAGCTCCTGAAACTCGTCCTCGACTGAAAGATACAGAAAGCGATCCCCGGTTGGAGAAAAGATCGGACCGAACACCCTTGCTTCTCCTGAAATTAGTGGAACAGTTTGGTCCGGAGAGTGTTTCCAGATCGTGCTCGCGTAGTCATCGGCCCCTTTGGCTTGGGTTATGGTGAAGAGAATGTGTTTCCCGTCCGGAGAAATAGTGGGATCGTGTACGAATTTCAAACGGTAGAGATCCTCGGGGGTAAACTTTCTCATGTCCAATCCTCTCACCCCTGCAAGATGTAATAAGGCGGTTGTCTGAACTTTGGCCGCCCGAACATAAATTGAGCAGCAAAGCATCCAGGGAGAGATACACGACGGAGCTGGACTCTAGATTTAGGCGGTTGGCTGGATGGCTGGATGATAATGACCTCCAGCACGCGGTGATCCTCAAAGAGGAGATCGAAGTAGAGAATGGGAATTATCTCTATTACGGCGGGCCCTTTGCCTCTGGAGAATACGGCGCAATCATAGTGGATCGATCCGGGGACGTGTCAGCAATCGCTCACGAATACGCCTTTGAGAGAGTAAAAAATTCTGGAATCTTTTCTCAGACTCACGAGGTTCGGCAATCGATCGACGAGCTCGTCTCTACTCTTCGCCGGCTACTTGGAGATTCGCAAGTGGCGATTGACAGTAGCGCGACGCAGAACGCAGTGGACTTGATCAGGACAAGCGGAATCAAAGTTTCTGGAAAAAATCTCCGGGAATTTGTTTATTCCCAGCGTGCGATAAAAAGCAACTTTGAAATCAAAGAGATGGAGGAAGCGATCGGCATTTCCAAGAGGGCGCTCCATGAAACGATCCAAAAGTTTGCTCCGGGCATGACCATGGATGAGATTGCCCGAACGATGGACAAAAATATCCTCGACGAGGGTGGCGCGGGTACTTCTTTCGATACGGCGGTGGTGATCAGGAGGAAGCTAGACGAACCAGAAACGAGGAAGCTCGCGAAAGGGGATCTCGTCTTTTTTGATTTCGGCGCCAAGCTGTCTTCAATGTACTTGGCAGACGTAGGCAGGACCATTCCCTTTGCGGCTCGGGACGCGAAGACCAGAGATTTCATGAATGACGTTTATTCCATAAAGCGCGCAGGCTTGAAGAAAATCGCAACGGGAAAAACCGGAAACGAGGTCCGGTCAGAGATTGATCAGGTTCTACGTGAGCACGGTTACGACTCCACCCACCGTCCAGGGCACCAGATCGGATTGAACGTCCACGAGCCGTTCGGTCCGGCACTTGCTTACGGCGAAGAAAACTCGGCAGCGCTACAAACGGGAAACGTGGTCACTTGGGAACCAGGGATCGGCCTCGAGAAAAATAGAGATAAACTGTACAAAA
Source organism: Nitrososphaerales archaeon (assembly GCA_030043455.1). Next base: position 4,289 of record JASHXQ010000027.1, read on the forward strand.
ATCGCTACGGGATGATCCACATGGAAGACATGGTGCTCGTTGGCTCACCATCAAAAATGTTGGGAAATTTCAAATTAGATTTTTCATAGCAAAAAGATGCTAGGTTTTCGAAATTCCCCGCGCATAATAGCACATCACTGTCAGGGTCAATGCTTCGATCTAGTAGGAACTAATCCCTCTACATTTGCTAGATGTTGCAATCAAGAAGCTCAAATTTCCAAGAGCTTTATTCCCATTTTTGTTGCGACCTTCGCCTGCCCTTCATCGAGAGATACCAGGTAGCTACCCGTTTTCTTTGCCAGAAAGACGAACAACGCGTCATAGATAGTCAACTTGGTATCCTTCTTCGCAAAATCAAAAACTTCTTCGATCATTTCGGAGTGAGGAACTAGCTTCAAGTTAATTCTGGCGACTCTGCTGGCAAGGTCAAGAGCTTTTTCGGCTGTTTCTTTGTCGACAAGTCCTCTCCTATTTGCCATTAGGATTGCGTTGGCCGATTCCACGATGATAATGTCTGAGCTGATCGCACCTTCTCTAAGTATTCCGGAAATTTTCCCGATATCGCGCTCGCTCTCTTTCAAACAGTAAGCTACGAGTGCTGAGGAATCAATGACTACCGTCACGTGATTCCCTTACCAACTTTCCTGTTGTCCCTCTCGGGACTCGGGGCATAGTTTTGAGCACCCGTTCGGTTCGTTCGATATTTTCCTCACGCCTCGCCTGTTCTACTCGGCTCTCGATAAACCTCCTTATTTCGGAAGGCCACTCGACCTTGTCCTTGAGTTCTTCCATTTCTTTCTTTACTTTTGGCGAAACCTTTACACTAACGACCGACATTGGTGGACATTAGAGTATACGATTTGATAAACCTGATGGTATATCGACATTAAAGTTTAGGAGAGTTGAAAATCAGAAGACACTCGTTCCGGCAGGGGTACGTGACTTGCACATGAGTAAGATCGTATGTGGCGAGCTCACCATCCAATCCTCGCGGGATTTTAGGACAATCGATTTGATTCACGATAGCGCTTGATTCTTGCTCCTTTCAGACCTCAGGAACTCTGAAGTATCTTGTCCTAGGTGAAAGAAGATCATGAATTCACGGAAGATTGATGACTCACCGACAACCTTTGTCTTGGTTTTTCAGACCGGCGACGAGCTGGCTTCGGGCCTTTTGAGATTCGCGCAAGAACAAAAACTGTCGGACGCGAGCTTCAAGGCTATCGGTGCTTTGAGCTCAGTCCGCCTGGCGTGGTTTAATTGGGACACGAGGAGTTATGAACCGTCAGTGACCCTTAACGAGCAGGTTGAACTCCTGTCTCTTATCGGAGATATTGCGTTGAGGGACGGCAAGCCTGTTGTCCACGCCCACGTTGTCGTTGGCAAGAAGGATGGAACCGCCCACGGCGGTCATCTACTACAGGCCTACATCCGCCCCACATGCGAAGTGGTGCTTACTGAAAGTCCGGTCCATCTCCGAAAATACATCGATCCAGAGTCGGGTCTCGCACTAATCCGCCCCTAGTCGTCCCCTCTTCTTGCTGGTTACTGAATATACCAGTGACCTGTAGAGCATGCAGAAGGCGGAGTGAGCACTATTGGTTATTGACCACCGCTCGTCGCTTGATTAACCAAACATCACCCACCTTTGTTACGTGCTGAACAATATTGGAAACTGTGCGAATTGAAATGGTCGTACCCAAACTCAAGATCACAAGAATCGAAGTGGCGACAGCTTCATTCGGATTTTCCCGAGTCGCCGAGATCACCGGATTGAGAGTGAGGTGCACACTAGCTGGGCCCTCAGCTTCCCAGATAGGCAACAAAGCTTCACCCAATTTTTCTTTCCCGTCGTAGTCACCTTCTTTACCCTCGAGCACAGCGTCTTCGGTAAAAAGAGCCAAGTAAGCATCCCGATCTCTACCGCTTGCAGCAGAGTCAGCACGAGTCAGGAGATCAAGTATGTCCAGCCGATCCGCCGGAGTGAGGGGCGTACTCTTATCCCTCCGGTCTTATCCATGAACTGATTTTCTCTTGCAGCGCCGGAGGGAAAACATTCTTCGGCACGAGGCCGTGAACAGCCCTTGGAGGAATCGAACTGTAAGCCGATCCAGTCTGGTTTGAATACTGGGTAACCCGGAAACTCACGGTCATACTGCAAAGTGCATAGGCCTCGCTGGCGGAGATCCCGGAAGCGACACTCAGCCACGAGATCAGATTTCGCAAGCACGAGACAAGAGCACTGTCGAGATCTTCTCCAAAACTGATTCCAATCCAGTGAGTTCCAGTTTCAGCGAGAGGACTTTTTAGGGCAACTCCTGGATTAAGGACATATTTGATCTTCAACTGTTCTGCTGCAGTTTCGATCGCGGTTTGGTCAACCACACCATCTCCCTGCAGTGCATGAACATCTCCTATCCAGACACGCCCTCCGGGCTTCATTACCGGAAGGAAAAGTGAAGAATTCACTGTTAGATCCTTCAACACCAGATTTCCTCCATAGGCGCCTCCAAGAATCGCGCTTGTCTCTTCATTTCCGGGAGGTTCCACACCGATCACGCCTAAAAACGGGGCAAGTTGGAGTTTGATCCCCTGCACAAATTCTGTTGACTGCCGCGTTTCATCAAACCGAAAGTAGTGAAGATACGGCTCTTGGAAATCGCTTGGAAGTGCTCCTACCCCAAGGGGAAAGGAATTCCAGCCCCAGTCCCTCGTTCGTAGCTCCAGAAGCTTGCACTCAATTACGTCCCCAGGCTCCGATCCCGCGATCTCGACGGGGCCGAGCATGGAGTATGGACCTTTTGGGTAAAGGTGACGGAGAGGCTCTCTTTCCGCGAAGGACATCCCAAATGTGGGTTTGTTGCCCCAGTGCATCCATGTATTGGGGTAACTGACGACATCTCCTGAGTTGATAACCGCGACCGGTGCTGCGGCTGGATCAAAATAGCCGGATCTCACAGTGGCTTCCGTTGACTGTACGGTGTATACTACAGACTGACCTTGCAACATCTACTTCAGTTCTCCGAATCTGTCGCGGTGATAATTTACTTTTGCGATTCTCTTTCTGTCTATGATGGTTAACTTTACACTCTAGCAACTAACGAGTAGGGTTCGAAAAGTTACGGTAGTCCAGGATGAGCTGTAGAGGAGACACTGCCGAGGTTTCCAAACGAATTAGGGCTAACGTGAAAAAGTATTTCAATAGAAACCACTTTGAGAACACACGATGAACGCCCAAGACATAACTCAAGCCATCGAGGATCGAGCGGCCCCTGATTTCGGACTGTGGACAATTGGAACAACCGGAAATCCAGATGCTGCAAAGCACACTTATGGGGAGGAGGGCAATGACGTTCAGGATTGGTTGCAATGGCCAGCCGATAGCGAGGACGTAGCGCGAATGGTCAAGAATCATTTTTTGGATGAAGGGATGAAAGGTAGCGAAGGCGGAGATATGGGGAATCCCACATACGTCTATATCTTCTAGATAGGCCGACGTATTCTGGCAAGAAGAATTCGACGAGAATTTTTAGCAAAATTGTAAGCTAGAGTAGAAGCCCTAATTGTCTTACGAATAAACAAACTTTCTTTTTTGACACTTTCCAACTTATTAGACCATAATTTCCCGCTTGTGGTGGAGTCTAATACATTCATGCCAATGATCGATGTTCATGCAAGAGAAGACCTCTTCCCTGCGGGTACTGATCGCCAGCTTGGCGAGGAACTTACGTTCGCGGTACTTCGCGCCGAGGGTGTGAAAAAGCCCGGTCCGTTCCATCTGAATAACACCGCGGCCTACATCCATAGAATGGATCCGCGCGGAGTTCACACTGCGGCAGAAAATTCACCGAGAACCGTCCGCGTGCAAGTCATTACTCCTCCGGGAGCACTCTCACGAGACGGCCAAAAGCAGCTGGTCAAAGAGATCACCGAGATTGTCACAAAGATTTCCGGGGATCCCAGCCAAACAGGCCGCACCTGGGTATTGCTCACTGAAGCTGCTGAAGGAGGCTGGGGACTCGCCGGCACCGCTTTTGGAAAGGAAGAATTTGCAGCCCTCGCTGCAAAAGCTGCTGCAGCGGCTCGAGCGGCCGGCTCTTCATAGCTTCGAATCTGCGATCAGAAAACTTTCATGAAGAGCTCCAGCCCTTCGCGACTGTAGACTTCACTCATTCTTCGAGGTCTCTTGTCCTCGAAGATCCGATCAGCATACCACTTGGAACTGAAGGCACCCAGAACCATTCCCACCCGGATGGCGTCCACTCCCTTTTCAGTGAGCGACCACCGGACTATTTTGGGAGGTACGGCTTTCTCCACGGTCTTCTGAACGAACCCCTCTTGCTCTAATTGCTTCAGACGTGTGGCCAAAACCTTCGATGGAATTCCCGGCAATGACTTGCGGAGCCGGTTGAACCGATCCACTCCGTAGGCCCCAATGTCGCGAATGATGGCAAGAGTCCATTTCTTGCCCAAGATTCCAACCGATGTTTCCACCGGGCAATTCACAAAATCGATTTTCACAAACGGAGATCTCAAATCCTTGTGGGACTTTCTGTATTCGGTCTCTTCGGATAGTACTTGCAAGCTTAATCTTACATTGGTCCACTTTCTAATTTATAAGGTTCAAGCATGATCCGTTCGGCTCGGTCCGACCGCGAGAATTCTCTGCGCCTCAGAAATAGCGGTTGAACGATGACGCAAAATATCTCTCGTTCCACAAGGATTCATAACAGTCATCTTTCCATAGTAACGTTTTCTCGGGAAGTAACCCGGGTCGATAGGAGAATCACGATCTCGAACTACCATCAAACCTTATATCATTAGGGAATTCCCTAATAGTATTAGGGAATGTTGTTAACGAATGCCTGAGTCAAAGACGTTACAACGAGAAGAAGGTCAGATTTCCTACGATGATACAGGGGGATCGGGTCGAGTAGTTATCTGTGTCCCAGGAATGGGACAGCTAAGATCGATATACCGGTTTATTGTCCCGGACCTGAAGGCGAAGGGCTTCCGCGTCATCACTTTGGATGTAAGGGGAATGGGAGATTCTAGCCCGAACTGGAATGATTACTCGGAAACTGCCATAGCCTCGGACGTAGTGGCACTCCTAGGGCAGCTACGTGCCGGGCCCTCGGTTATCATAGGAAATTCAATCTCTGCCGGAGCGGCAGTCTGCCTAGCTGCCGACCACCCTGAGCTCGTTTCGAGCCTCGTACTGGCTGGCCCTTCGGTTCGCCAGCTTCCAATCCCATGGTGGAAAATGCTGACCTTCAAACTCGCACTCGCGGGACCGTGGGGGCTGAACACATGGGTGAACTACCAATCCCAGAAGCTCTACCCTTTATCCAAACCGCAAGACATAGTCGAGTACAACAACGCTCTCAGAAAAAATCTGAAAGAACCCGGTCGTATGCACGCTTTCAGGCGCATGGCTGCCACCGATCACCGAGCAGCAGAATCGCATCTCGGAAAGGTAAGATCTCCGACCTTGGTAGTGATGGGAGGAGCCGACCCAGACTTTCCGAATCCGGCTGCGGAGGGAAAACTCGTAGCGGAGAGTCTCCATGGGGAGCTCATTCTTCTTCCCGGGCTGGGGCATTATCCCCAAGCGGAACAGCCCGAGGCATTCTCGACCTCCGTGACCCGATTTCTCCTTCGAGGGATTCCAGAAATTGGTCACTAGGGTAGGGTTGGATATCGATAAGGTGGTCGACAGTGCGATCCGGTTAGCTGATAAAGGTGGTCTGGAGGAATTGACTCTTAGCCAGGTAGCCCAGGAAGTAGGAGTAAGGACTCCTTCACTCTACGAACATGTTGAAGGGCTCCCCGGGTTGCAACGGGCAATCCGCCTCCGCGGCTTTCAAACGATGGGTCAACTCATCAGCAAAGCTACCGTGGGTAAGTCTCGTGACGACGCAATTAGGGCGCTTGCATATGAGATGAGAAAATTTGTTCGTCAACATCCAGCTCTTTACGAATCCACCGTGCTGACCGCGGTGGGGGATTCAAAAGAAGTCCGCGAGGCCGCGGACGAAGTGTTGACTACTTTAAACTCTGTGCTCGCGAGTTATGGCATCATGGGAAAGGAAGCCATCCACGCGGCAAGGTACCTTCGGAGTCTCTTACATGGATTCTTCTCGCTTGAAAGAGCAAGAGGGTTTGGCTTGAACGTCGATCTAGAGGAGAGCTATGGGAGAGTTGTGGAGACCCTTGCTCAGGACTTGAGACAGTGGCCGGAGCGCCACACAAAAGAGCGCTAAACTCCTGCTCTAAAGACGGATAACTGAAATAAGTGGACTAGTCCGGGGAATATTCTCCACTATCAGATATAGATTCTAGAATTCCTATAGTCCGTACGACCTTGTTCGTCAATTCACAACATTTGGCGCCCTAATTCACTTTTCCTTGGACTTCCTTTTTATATGGTCTTTCTCGAAAAGTCTTCATCATGATAATACTTTGGAAGGCTGACTATGATGGTGAGGATATCCAAGCTGACTTGAAAAAGCTCGACGAGGTTCAGGCGAAGATTCAAAAGGAAATCGGCGGTCGATCCGAAGGACCGTATTTCCCCCAAGATGCATCTGTCCTCTACATTTTCCATATTGACGAGTATGAATGGCTGAATCGGGCGGGGAGGATGTTCTTTGCTGAGATGACTAAGATGAGGCTGCCGTTTACGCCAAAGGTTTACGAAGTTGCGGTGACCCCTCAAGAGTTTTTTGGAAAATGAATCCACGTCCTTTAAAAGAGTAGAAGATCAGAGAGCTACCAGATCGAAAAGCAGGTTCAAATTATCTCTAGATTAATTAATTTAGGGCAATGGGGGACTTCGCTTTTCTTCCTCCAACGAAAAATGACTAATTGGAGCGAGAGAACGGGCGGCCCTATATAGACAGTATCCGGCAAGGATCCAGAATGGGGCACCGAGTAAAGCCGGATACGAATAATAAACTTGGAAATTGGAAAATCCTTCAAGTCCCTCCACGAGAGAGACGATGTCCACGAGGATCGAAAACACCAGAACAAGTCCAAGCCACTTCAGATTTCCCTTTAACAATGGATCTTTGATTCTTGTTGATCCGACCAAGATTCCGGCACCCCCGATCACGAGCGGAATCGGAATGAAAAAGGTAGCTAGCTCCCCTGCCAGATTTGCCTGAGTTGACGGTAGCACAACGCTCAATGTATTGAAGACATCTATGAGGCCAACTCCGATCCAACCCAGGTAACGGGTCTTTTCCCAATGTATAATGTTCCTAAGCAAAGGATCTGATCGCCGTGCCACTTTGACAAGCGAATCAAAAAATGCGAAAAGAACTATGAACGCAACGTTGTAAAAGACCACTATTAGGGCGTAGATCACAGCGTTATTACTATACGTCAGAATCGCTGATGCTGCTAGGATAACGCCAGTAGCTCCCTGCCAGAGAGTCAAGTTGCGACGCAGCGGGTTTGCCATTGATTTTCTGATCTCAAAGGCCCAGTAAGATGCGTAAAGAGCGATCACAGCTGGTACTATCTCAGCAAAGATAATTGCCAGAACAATGGCCAGACTAACTGACATTAGCAGTTACCCCCAGTACTTTGTGAAACAGAAAGTCGAGACCTGACTGGGGTCGCCTCAGGTCGATTGTAGGGTGAGTGCCCGAAGGAGACCAGCAATCGTTGGAAACGGCTTTAACTTCACCGAGATAAACGTATCATCAGAACATTCACTCTGGATCAAAACCGTCCCGTCAGTTCGACACAAAATAGGCTTCAAAAACTTTCTAGAGTTGACCATGCCACCGATCCTAGGGAATCGAAAAGGGTAAGAGGTTGAGGAAAATTTGCCCGAGGATTCCATAAAGATTGAAGTCCTGTCCATCAGATATTGGACCAACGTCGGTGGATTAGGCGGCGATGACAAGAAACGCAAGACGGTCGTTCTCTTTCACGGCAACTCTTCCTCTCTAGATTCCTGGAAGAAAACAAAGACGCTCGAAGAGCTCTCGTCAAACGAATACCGGGTCTTTGCGATAGACCTCCCAGCTGGCAAAGGTTCGATGTCGGATAAACTTGGCCCCAAGATCCTCAAAAGCGATCCAGAAAAGATCCTCACACTACTTGAGAAACTATTTGACTCAATCGATGTTGGTGACTCTCCCTTTGCGATCGTGGGACACTCGATGGGAGGAGGCTTCGCGCTTGCATACGCCGTGTACCGACCAGAGAGAGTCGCGGCGCTCGTCCTCATAAGCCCATCAATTTACCGCGTTACGGAAAGAGAAAAAAGCAAACTGTCGGACTTGAATATCCCTGTGCTACTCGTCTGGGGTGACAGGGACCGGGTTTTTCCTCTAGACGAATTCGGGAAACCGCTCAAAGACTCGCTACCCCACGCGAAGCTGCTCATTATAAAACAAGCAGGGCACGCGGCCCATCTGGACAAGCCTGACGAGTTTAACGAGATTCTGGTCGATTTCCTTGCTGAAGTTATGTGACTATGTTGAGATCAAAAATGTTGAAAAATAAAGTCTAGTCAAGAGACTCCAGCCATCTCTGTCGGCAGCTTACTTGCCTTGGAACTCGGCCTTCAGATAATTTAGGTCGTCCAGAATCCTACGATGATTTTCTTTATGGCCCTTGTTCTCCAACGCGAGAGTGTTGACCTTTTCGACCGTCTCATCGTACCCGTAGTGGTGGACCGCCTTGTTAAGCGCGGTCCTCCTGCTTAGCTGCCCTTCTTCCACACTATAACCCTGCTCAATCAAGGACCCAGCGTGTTTCATCTCGATACCCGGATCTGAGTGATGTCGGTCTTCCTTTCTCTTTGCCCTCTCGTCTTGCTTTTTCTCAGCCTGAGTCTCCTGATCCCTTTCTTCCTTGCTCACGCGCAGTCCCCGATTGCGACTTACCCTAAAACTTCCGTAAAGAGATTATCGGATCCGCACCTTTAGCCCGGATCTGCGCTAAACCACAACCTGTGCTGAAAGGGTTAGAAATAACTACTACTGAACTACGGAAACATTCTCATCATGACTCCTGTTGTCAGTTCAGCACACATAACAAACGAGTAAGGGATATCCTCCCCGCACTCCAAACAGATGTACGCGAATTCTCCCTCGATGTTCTTAGACAACAAGTGCTGCGTCTGCATGTCGCACCTTTCACAATTCATTTTCAGTACGGGTTTTGATAGCAACGACTCACTGCTTCAAGTATCCGGGGCAAGGTACTTCCCTAAAAGTCCTCGTTTGTTGTCGGTTACACGCACTTTGACATATTCCGGTCTTCAAATATCCTATGGCTTGATTGGAACTTTGTAGAGGCTGAAAACTAGCGGACTGCTACGACTTGGTTTCTTCTCCAAAGATCAAGTAGCGGTAGACGTAGCGCCAAACCCACTAGTTGAATTCTGAAGACCGATCTCGACCTCGTAGCTGTAGCTGTCTCCTTTGACGATCGATTCAGATATCGTACTTGCGGG
>JASHXQ010000028.1 GCA_030043455.1 Nitrososphaerales archaeon
TAGATTGCAACTCCCACCCAGACAAAGAGCTCCGCGTTTTGGAAGAAGTAGCCCGCCATAGTCGGAGCTTTGTTCGGGAATATTGACGGCTGCTTCGAAACAGCTTGGAGCAGCAGACATGGGGAGCTGTTTCCGCAAGAGCCCGAAGCAGAAGGAAAAAACACCGAGACCCCGGTTGCGATTCCCACAAGGATGATTAGGACACTCGCAGTGACAGAAAAAAGACGAAGGTACCCTACCGCCGAGAGTTTTCCTATGGCCTCGATCCGACGATCAATATCAAATCCCCTAATGATAAACACTGCACCGATAAACACTACTAGAATGAGCGGGGCGTCGGCATAGGGAAAAAAGTAAGTGGTCAGAACCAGAGCTATGAAAATAATCCCCGGTACCCCTAACGCATACTTTGCATATCGAGGATCGAACACTAACATTCGCAGATATCGGCCCAGAACTTGGTAGCTCTCTTCGACGGACCGACTGTGCTTCACGACCACTTTCTGAATAGAAACAATTGACACGAGACCTTGTAAGACCGGAGCGAGTTCCTCCCCCTCCACACCGTCAGATATCAAGACCGCAGAGTCAGCTGGATAACCCTTGAGTACCTCTGCCACTTGATTGCGAATTTTCTTGTCGCCTAGGACTCCCCTTTCAAAAAGACCACTCACTACGATAACTTCGCAGAATTCTCCCTTGGATAATAGGGCATCGTAATCTTTTACCGCAGCGAAGATCGCGTTGGCGTCCGCTTCTTCAGGATCTGAAATAGAAAGCTGGGTGGCGGCCGTCACGCAGGCGTCTCGCCCGACAATTGGTGTCTTCAGCCCGGTTTTGACGCCAATATCGTCGTCCCGATCTATGCAAATAAGAAGGGTACGCGGCGGCTTGCTACTGCCTGCGGAGCTATCTTTGCCGGGCAATATCGTACGACTGGGAACCGTCAATGCGCAAAAAGTCTATAGTATTGCCAGTACTTACTTGAGAACCTCGTTGTCGTCCCCGAAAACCAGTTTCAATTCATCAAGACTGAGTTTTTCGCCCTGCTCGTACTTCTTTCTCGCATCGTCCCGCGCACGATCCACGAGTTGTCTCGTCTTCGCCTTGTTACTTTCATATTCCCGAGACCGTCTGCCATCAAGCTGGCTGCGTCTCTGATTTCTTAGGCCATCCAACTCTCCCGTGGCCTTGTTAATCCGTTCGTCCAACTCGGTCAAGGAGTTATTGATGTTCTCTATTTCCTGGAAGAGCTGGTGACGTTGATTCAGCATCGTCGCTACTCTCTCGTGTTTGGCTTTTACCTCGGTGTCATTCTCCGCCCGGAAGCGGTTCATCTCATCCAGCTTGACCTTCAAGCCCTTGATCTGGTCAATGAGGGCTGATCGCTCCTGCTTCGTAGAGTATGCTTTCTTCCACACCTTGAGCTTGGTCTCGAGATCCTTGATCACGCTAACGAGTTGTTTTTCCTCATCTCGGGATAACCTCTCAGTCTGTAGTCGCCATTCCGCTTTCTTCCGCCTCTCATCAAGAGCCTCTCCACCTCGAGGAATGTCCTTCTCGAAGCCCTTCAGGACCTTTTCTTTCTCATCGGATTTGGCCTTGATTTCCCGGATTTTAGTTAGCAGTTCCCGCCGGTTCGCCTTGAAAGTGCCTAATTTCTCATAATAGTCATCCAGTGACTTTCGATCAGTGTTAATCTTCTCCGTAAAATCGCGGATTTCCTTGCGAATCTCCCGCCGTCTAGAATCCATCCTCCGGTATTCATTAATCATGTCGAGCCTTTGAGCGGCGAGAGCATCGATCTTTTGGCTGAGTGCCTCTAGGTCAACCTCCCCTTGAGGTTGCATTTATTCGCGAAATCCACCTTTCATTCTTCGATTAATATGTACTTTTACGCGCCGTACGATTGGCGAATCCACTTATCCTTTTTGGTGTGTTAAGTCTATTGCATTTCCCCAGAAGTAGTTCAGTGAATGCAGATGGCGAAGAAACGCTCAGCCAATCAATCGACCCGAACGCGGGCCCGTTTTTGCCTTTAATAATGTTCGAGATCCTTCGAGCAATGGTAACGGGCTTTGTTTTGGTGGTATCGAATTCCGCTAGTTTATGACGCGAGTACCTTTGGGTGGCTTTGTGAGCTATTGCGCCGATAAGCTCCGCCTCTATATTCTCAATAATCTTTTCCTCTGTATACTCCCGGAACTCGTAGCGCTTCCTAAGTTCTACCGGCGAACAGCGGAGTATAACCACAAGATCCAGAGCTTTGTCGGGTATTAGGTAGGGCAGGAGATGACCTACTACTATCCGATTTTTCGTTTTGATCTTACCTCGAAACTTTCGCACGTCGACCGAGTATTCTCCCTTTTTTTGTGTAGCAAGATGATTCCCGATCACGTAATCGTTGAGCGAAAAAAATTGGAGATCCGTGATTTCAGCTAATTCTTTTCCAACCGATTTTTTGCCGGTTCCGGGGGACCCCGTAATGCCGATCCGGTTAAAGTGGGAGTATTTTTTTTGGGTGACCAAATCTCTGGTTCAAACCACAACTTGCGCTGACTAACCAGATTAGTTCTTCGTGAGCGATATTTTCTTTCTGAACATTTTCTTTTCTTTCTGAAAATTTTGAGCATTGACCCGACGAAAATGGGATGCTCCGGCCGGGATTTGAACCCGGGTCAGTGACTCTAAAGTCTCCTTCCCTCAACAGCGACCGGAAGGAAATATCTCCCTCATTAAAGACGAGAGGCCACTATGCTTTTCCGTCAGACTCTGACGAATTCCTTCAGCAGAACCAAGGCCGGACTACACCACCGGAGCTCTCCGTTTACCTTCATTCTGCGCCGAGAATATTCTTTGCGGCAAGTCTTACGTCAGAGGCTTTAACGGTATGTCTTCCGGCGTGCACTGATAATTCGATCGCTTGTTTGGCCACCTGATTCGCCACGTCCTCCACCACTCGCCTCAACTCTTCTGCCGCCTCGTCACTCACTCTTTCGGCACCTGACTTTTTTATGATCCTGTAGACCGCAGCCAGACCGAATTCCGTCTCAGACAAAGTGACTCCCTATTTGCGAAACCGCCTCCCCGAGTATATTTTAACTTTGGGCGCTCTCATCTAAAAAACAGAAATACGCAGGAAGGGGGGAGGAAGTTTGTAATTTTTAATTTGAAGGAGTGCGCCTGAAGGCTTGCGCATCGCGATTGTTGGCTTAGGGGTAGCGGGCAGCTATCTTCTAAATCGGCTTAGTACAGATCACGATGTGACCGGATACGAGATGCAGAAAGAAGGCGAATTTCAAGCAGTCTGTGCTTGGGGGACTTCGAAAAATGAACTGCGAAAATTCATGAAACCGCTTGGGATCGATTTTGATCGATACATCCTCTTCGAGGGGAAAGAGATGGTGGTCGATGTCGGTAAGGGAAATTTCCGGCAAATCCCCTTGATTGGCCTTGTGACCTACGACAAGCACCAGCTGGAAGTTGATCTAACAAAGGGCAAAAAAGCAAAATTCGGCATCAGAGCTACGCCAACGCTGCTGAAAGAAGAAAATTACGATATGATTGTTGATTGTACGAGTATCCATCGTGCATTTCTTCCGAAAGTGAAAGAGGATCTCTGGGTCCCTTGCGTGGAGTACAGAATGGATTATGGAAAGGAGGAAATTCCACATCATGACTTTTTCATCCAGCCGTTTCAGGGCCTATCCGGTTACTTTTGGTACTTCCCGCTCGAGGATGGTTTCGCGTACGTTGGCGCCGGTGACTTTCAAAAGCGGCACAATGAGTTTTTGGATAAGTTCAATGCAAAGAATCCTGGGAAGGTCCTCAAGAAAATTGGACGGCCGATCCGTATTTCCCCGCCCAAGTACTGTGAGCCATTTTTCATTGGAAACGTGGTAGGTTGCGGTGAATCCATAGGAACAGTATTTCCTCTGTTGGGGGAAGGAATAATTCCAAGTTTACAGTGTGCCGACCTACTATGCAAGAATTTGAATGACCTCCCTGCGTACCGCAAAGCTGTGTTAGAGAAATTTGAGTACTTCAATTACGTTTACGATATCATCAAGCTCAAATTCGAACACAAGTTCAGCATGGTGAAGCATCTGCCCCTGCTGCTAAAGACCTATCGGGAAATGAAGCGGACGGAGGAACGCTTCGGCCTGGAAGTTCGTTTGGGCGACTTTAAAGAGATCATTTCCAACTTCTAGCATCACCGGCCTGGGCGAGGGATGTCTGGACTAAATGATTTCCTATCAAAAGGCACCCGACGTAGAGTCTCTCGCGAAGTCCATTATCAGGGCACTGTCGTTGAGTTACATCGATCAGGAGTGTCTTCACTTTTACAGGAGCAAGGGGAGCAGAGCGCGACGCGTCCAGGCGAGAATTCATGGCATAGGACGAATCTGGTTCGACGCCCTGGGCGTGCGCCCCCACTATATCATTGAGGTGATCTCTGAGGAGTTCGACCGCCTAGATCAGGACGAAAAAGAGAAGGTGGTTATTCATGAGTTGATGCATATTCCGGCAGGCTTCTCCGGCGGGTTTGTGCCGCACAAAGGGAGGATAAACCGGAGATCGGTTGAGAAGATGCACAAGGAGTATTCCGGAAGACGAAACTCTCCGGATGTCTTTGTAAATGAACGACAGCCCTGATCATGGGGTTACTCTTTCTTTCAGCGGAGATTTCCGTCTGAACCACAGAAAGAGAACTAGGGCAGCCACTACGACGGCCAGAATTTCGATGATCAAGAAAGCATTGGACAAAGAGGAAACTATGCTGGTATAGTTTGCCCCAAAGAATTCCCCAATGTAGATCAAAATAGCACCGTATACGAAGATTCCGATAATTGAGAACAGGATGAATTTCCAAAGCTTCATTTCAGCAAAGCCGGCAGGGAAGGCTACAAGAACTCTGACAAGCGGTACAAATTTCATGAGGAGCACCGTTATTTCGCCGTATTTCGCGAACCACTTCTCCGAGGTCTTCAAATGCTTCTCACTGAGTCTCACGTACCTGCCATACCTCAAGATCGCAACTCGCCCCAGGTAAAGGCCGATCCAATAGTCAAAAAGCGTGCCAATCAGACTCGCAACAGATGAAACGATGAGTACGATCCAGAAGTTTAGTTGACCTAAGAAAACCAAGTAACCAGAAACGGGTAAAATTACCTCGCTTGGAATCGGGATCAACGAGTTTGCTAGCGCCATAAGGATGAAAACGCCAGTATAGCCGGATTTTTCGACAAGACTAATCACAAACTGAAAAATCTCGGTGGAAAGAGACAACGAAAAGTCCTACACAGGAAGTATTGAGCTATCCAAACTTTGACTTTAAGGTGATTGGTACTTTTCTAAAAATATGATCGGTTTAAGCGATGTCCATAAATCGGATCCCGGAATAGCTTTTTTGAACAGGGCTCGTAGCGCAGTCCGGAGTTATCGGGGCGAAGCATGGATAGCGCGGCAGAGTGGCTCTGCGTCGATCCTCCTATCCGCTGGGTGAAAGCTGTAGGTCGTGGGTTCAAATCCCACCGGGCCCGCTTGCTATTGGGAGAGGTGCTACGGTTTATTCAATCTGATTTCCCAAAGCCTTTTTCCAAGGTATCGATGAAATATTCATCACCAACAAAAGCACGCGTCGCAAAATACCGGGTGACGGAGGGGAATGGCTCAACGAGCGAATTCTCCGGAGTTCAAGATAGAATGGTTCTGCCTTTGATGCCTTGCAAGTTTACTATCGTCCGGTGAAAGATCTTCCTACCAGACAAAGAAGAATTCTGACAGGCCTTGATTATCCTTGCGGTGGATATTTTTGATAGACACATCCTAACCCGCCACTTCATTACTATGGATTCGCTGGCTCGCCCATGCAAAGGTCTTTTCCAAGCCCGAGTCAAAAGGGGTAGTAGGTTTCCAGCCCAATGTCTTTTCGATCCTCTCCAGTGAAGGAATCCTCTGTAGAACGCCTGTCGGTTGGGATGTGTCAAATTTCAGTGGGATCTTCTTTCCTGACAAAGAGATGATATTCTCAGCAAGGTGTCGCACAGTCACTTCCTCCTGTGTGCCCAGATTGACTGTGAGTGCCGAATTCTTGGTAGTGTACTCTTGAAGAAGGACTAGTGCGTCGATGGCGTCGTCGATAAAAACGAAGCATCTTTTTTGAGAACCGTCGCCCCACACCACAAAGCTTTCTTCCGGATATCGGATCGCCTTTCTCATCAAGGAACCAATCACTTGGCTCTTGTCGGGATTGAGATAGATGTTTTCTCCGTAGGCATGAAATATTCTTGCAATGCCAACTCCGACACTTTCCATCATCCCGAGCTGAGTCTCTGCAAGATACTTCGACCAGCCGTATCCACCTTCTGGTTCCACCGGATTCTCGGAATCCTCCTCCTTGAACGGTGAACTTGCTGTCATTTGGAGGTGTTTCGGATACACCGAAACGCTTGAGGCATAGATGATAGTTTTCACGCCATTTTCCAGACAGGCGCGAAAGACATTGGTATCAATCAACACATTCGATTGAAGCGCGAAAAGCTCCCTAGCAACAGAACCGTGAAGATACTGAACACTGCCTACTTCGGCCGCAAAGTGGTAAACGATATCGATGTTTTTTAGGGAATCCTGCGCAAATCCTCGATCGCCTAGATCCCCTCGAAGGACTTGTGTCTGGACTTGCAGATCCTCTAGATTCTGAGTTGATCC
>JASHXQ010000029.1 GCA_030043455.1 Nitrososphaerales archaeon
GCCGAGAAGAAGAAGCTTCCGGTAGTCGAGGATGCGGCTGAAGCGATCGGCGCCAAGTATCTGGGGAAGAGAATTGGCAATATTTCAACCGTCTCCTGCTTCAGCACGTACGCCACGAAAAACCTACACACCGGCGAAGGTGGGTTCATCACTACTAATGAAGAAGGAGTTGCCGACCAGGTAAGAATGACGCGAAATCAGGGGCAGGCTAGCCGGTACAACCAGAAAACGATGGGCTATAATTTCCGGATGCTTGAAATGTGCGCAGCGATCGGTTTAGAGCAAATCAAAGTACTGGACGAACTCAATGCTAAAAGAAGAGAACACGCACGGATGATCTCAGAGGGGCTGGAGGACGTGGAATGTTTGGGCTTCCAAAGAGTGGACGAGCCGGGCGACCATGCGTGGTATATGTTTGCCGCGACCTTGGACGAAAAGCAGGCGGGTATCTCTCGGGACAAATTTGTGCAAAAGATGAGAGATCAAGGAGTAGATGCTGACGTGTCATGGCCTACCCCGATCCACCTGCAACCTTACTATCGGGATATCTATGGGTACAAGGATGGAGACTTTCCCATGGCGGAAAGGGTGTGCCAGACGGTCTTCCAGCTGCCTATCCAACCATTCCTTTCCGACGAAGAGATCCATCGGGTCATCTCTACGGTCAAGAGTGTCCTTCCCTCTTAATCAGTAAGCTCGTGCGAAGTAGGCGATCTGCGTCGCCGGCTTGCCGCACACGACACAATTTGAATTAGTTACAGGTTTTTCGTCGAAAGGCAGTAGCCGAATGTCCGCACCGGTTTCTTCTTTGACCTTTGTCTCGCACTCCTGAGAACCGCACCAGGATGCCTTTACGAAACCTCCCTTCTCGAGGGCGACTTTGAGGTCGTCATAGTTGGTCACCGAGACAGTCTGATTCTGAAGACGCGTCAAAGCTTGCCCCCAGAGATTTTCTTGGATTTCCTTCAGCAGAGATTTGGTTTTCTCCACGAGCTGCGAAATCTCAATCGTACTCTTGCTTCCAGTGTCTCTCCGTACAAGGACGGCAGAGTTGTTCGCGAGATCTCGGGGTCCAATCTCCAAACGGAGCGGAATGCCCTTCATCTCCCATTCGTTGAACTTCCATCCCGGAGTGTAATTGTCCCGCCGGTCGAGCATTGCTCTAATTCCGTTCGTCACAAGCTCTCCCTCAATCTCCTCGCATTTCTCCAGAACGCCTGCACCTTTGCCGCTCGAAAAAATAATTGGAACTACTACAACTTGAACTGGCGCAGCCTTCGGTGGTACGACTAACCCCTTGTCATCTCCGTGTTGCATGATCATCGCTCCGATCAAGCGCCAAGAGATTCCCCATGATGTCTGCCACACAAATCGCAGCTCGCTGTCTTTGTCGAGAAAGCGGATTTCAAAGGGCCGCGAGAAGTTTTGCCCTAAATGATGCGAGGTACCCATCTGCACTGCTCGACCATCTGGCATCATGGCTTCGAGTGTGGTCGTGTACACCGCACCCACGAACTTTTCTTTCTCACTCTTTTTTCCTATGTACACTGGGATTGCTAGGAGATCCTGCACGACATCGCGGTACGCGTAGAGAATATCGATGACTTCCTTTTCTCCGTCTTGCTCAGTCGCGTGAGCGGTATGTCCTTCCTGCCAAAGAAATTCAGCACTGCGAATGAACGGCTTTGTGGATTTGATCTCGGCGCGCAGAACCGAGTTCCATACATTCAATAGAAGAGGGAGATCCCTCCAGCTTCGGATCCAGCGCGACATGGAATCGTGAATGATGGTTTCCGAAGTGGGCCGAACGGCGTACTTGTCGGCCAGCTCTTGAGTACCCGAGCGAGTTACCCAGAATACTTCGGGGATAAACCCCTCGAAGTGTTCACTCTCCTTTTGCAAGAGAGACTCTGGAATTAGAGTCGGAAAGTAGGCGTTGCGGTGCCCAGACCTTTTTATGATTGCATCAAAGTACTGCTTGATCTGCTCCCATATATCGTAGCCGTTGGGGCGGAGAACCATGAAACCCTTTCCGGCGGCGTAGTCGGCAAGCTCAGCTTTGAGGACTACCTGGATGTACCATTCTGAAAAATCCTCTTCTTTCCGAACGGTAATACCGAGCTGTTCTCGATCCTGGGTCTTCTCCGGAGAAGCTCCCTTTTTCCCACTCATGAACCGCCGAACCACGTATTTGGTGACATGGTCAAAGTACGGTTTCTAAAGCTTCTGACCACTAAAAGGATCAGTATAACAGATCCAACCACTGCAAGGAAGAGAGTGTAAAGAGTGATCCAGTCACCTGCTGTAGACAAGGATGTGTTTAGATCAAACACCGAAAGAAAATAATCAATCGACCAGTGAAGCAGAATCGTTGCAGGAAGACCGTAGACGTAATAGAGACCCGCCAGCCCGATCCCTGCGACCGCTGCACTCAGAATTTTTCCGGGTCCCCAACCAGCACCAAGAAGGACGTGGGCTATGCCGAAAAGTATGGCGCTTACCACAATAGCGACGTAAATCGACTTGAGGTGTCTTTTGTAATCTTCAGGCGAATCATCTTTTTTGAGATAGCGGGATGGATGCCACAAAGCCATGAGTCCGTCCCGGATTTTCCCCCTTGAGAACAGTATGACAAGAGCTACGACTCCGATAGGAATCACACGAAAACCTATCTCCTCCCTCAGAGGCGCAATAGTAAGCTCGACAAACTCAAGCAAAGGATCCGCAG
>JASHXQ010000030.1 GCA_030043455.1 Nitrososphaerales archaeon
CTTAGCTCAGCCAAAGGATTCTTTCCCCCAAAGAGCTGTAAACGGAGCCTTCGGAATAAATGCTGCCTATTGAAAATAAAGGATATAACTGCCTCGAACATTTCACGAGCATTTTTTCCATCCGGATGGTGAATCCACTTGCGACCTATTGTGGGATATAGTTTCTATAAAGTGCTCCCAGTTTATCTATGCCCTAAAGCTGGATCCGGAATTCTGCTACTTTGATCATCACCGAACTTCTTATAGACGCAACGAAGGAATTTACTCCCCCAGCGTGAACGTTTTTGTCCTGAGGCACGGCGAGGCTGGAGCCCAAGTTACCATGCCGAGCAAGGACTCCGAGCGACCCCTCACTGAATCAGGCCGCGATGACATCGAATCTGTTGCGACCTCCCTTCGAGAGTTGCGCGTGGGATTCGATCGGATCATAACGAGTCCTCTGAAGAGAGCGAAAGAAACAGCCGAGATTGTGGCCGGTGTTTATGATGAGAACGCTCCAAAGTTAGAAATCTGGGATGAACTCCGCCCCGAGGGAAGTCGCCAGGAGGCAATTCAGCGGCTTTCCAAGCTTAGGCAAGACGCGGATGTTCTGATCGTCGGGCACGAACCGTTTCTGAGTTCTATGGTTGCCGAAATGATCTCGGGGAGCTCGTCTGCTCGAATTACCCTGAAAAAAGGCGGATTGGCCAAAGTGCAGATTCTTTCGTTCGCCCCAAAGCCCATGGGAGAACTGCGGTGGCTTCTTACTCCTCGCCATCTCAAGAAAATGGGCGATTAATCTGATACTGTAACGGAAAAAATCTGATCGTCTAGAGCAAGAATACCAGTGAAAGTCTCCGTCATCGATCTGGGATTTAACTCACTTAAGCTCGTGAGTTACGAAACAAGCGAGCGAGACTCTTCTTTCGTCGCTTATGACCAAGAGTCTGTCCCCGCGAGACTGGGTGAAGGTCTGAGCCAGACGGGCTTTCTAGGTAGCGAGCCCATTAGGAGGGCAGTCGAGGGCCTCAAGTTTTTCAGGGAGGTGAACGAGCTTTACGGGATAAGACATACTCTTCCCGTGGCGACGAGTGCCGTCAGGGAAGCCGCAAACCGTGAACCCTTTCTGAAACAGGTTTTCGAAGAAACAGGTTTTAGGTTCAGGGTTCTTTCCGGAAGGGAGGAGGCTCTTTTCTCCTACGCGGGAGCTTCCAGAGCTTTGGGGAATTCCAACCTACTCCTCTTTGACATTGGTGGAGGGAGTCTAGAAATTGTGTACTCTGACGGACGAAAGATTCGCAACATTCTTTCACTTCCTCTCGGTGGCCTCCGGCTCACCCAGCTTTATGCTGACCGTGACGGATCTTTCAGGGAAAAAGCCTACTCCAGAATGGAACAACGAATCATGGATCTGCTTCCTTCCCGAGAAGAACTTATCCTCAAGGATGATACTATCCTCGCAGGAGTAGGTGGAAACCTTCGCGCCCTAACTAGATGGGATCAGAAACTTCGAGACTATCCTTTCAACAAAATTCACAATTATTCGCTAAAGCGTGAATCAGTGGATGTTATGTCCAAAGAATTGGCGGGGATGAGCTCCAGCGAGATAGGGGAGATCGACGTCATTGGCAGAGATCGCGCCGAGACTCTCGCCGCCGGTGCCTTGGTCATTGATTCAATCATGAAAAAACTTGGCTTCAGGCGTTTGGTAGTGAGTACCCACGGCTTACGTGACGGAGTGCTAGCAACTTTTCTTGAAGATCCGTTGGGGTATCACAAGGGAAAGATCGGCAAAATTCCACCGAAAATTGCCGCACTTTTGTCGGAAGAACAACACACTGCGGTCCCGATGAAATTTCTGCAGAGCCTCCGAGAAATCGATCTGATCGACGAAGGGGAGGATCGGATTATCTCTTTTGCTCTAAGGTGGCTCTTGGGCGAAGCGACTTCGCTGAGACCCGAATCGGTATTCTCTCTGATGATGGATGAGGATTCTACTCTTTCTCACAAAGACCAGCTTTTAGGTTCTCTAACAGTAGTCGAGCTCAGAAGGGCCCGGACAGCTAACTGGTTATACTATCGTTATCGTTCGATGTTGAAGCAGGGAAGTGAGAAATCTGTAGAAAGATTCGCGGCCATATCTCGATTTCTCGAAATACTAATCCGGACCGACTCCAAAATTGCAGTCTCCTTCCTAGAGGGAGACGCGAAGATTCAGCTAAGAATCGCCTCCAAAACTCCGTCACAGCAATTTCCACACAAAATTTTGGGAGTTGCAGTCAACCAGCTGGGTGATGAGCTCGATAGGTTTATCGAATACAAAGTCAAGAACGCTGTAGAGCCTGCAACGAGCGAGATGCTCGCTGAACCCGTCGAAAAAGGGGACCTGGAAACTAATCTTGAGAGCGAAAAGTCAGAGGACTGCTGAAGCGAAAACTAAGGGCGTCCTGATCGTCGTTGAGGGTATTGACGGATCGGGGAAATCTACTCAGCTCCACCTTCTGGACAAATGGCTTCGCAGCAAGGGACTTCTCGTATTTACCACAGAGTGGAATTCTTCGGACGTTGTAAAGGAGATCACCTCCAAAGGGAAGAAAAAAGCACTTCTAACACCGACCACCTTTTCGTTGTTGCATGCAACCGACTTTGCCGATCGGTACGAAAGGAACATCGCTCCTTTGCTCCGCGCCGGATACATAGTTCTGGCAGATAGGTATGTCTATACCGCTTTCGCGAGAGACGTTGTTCGGGAGTGCAGTAGCAGCTGGGTTCGGAAGGTCTATAGTTTTGCAGCAAAGCCGGATATCGCATTCTACTTCAAGGTCCCTATCGATGTGGCTATAGATCGCATTCTTGTGGGACGTCCGAAACTGAAGTACTATGAGGCGGGGATGGATCTGAACCTTGCCAATGATCCCTTCGATAGCTATCGCATCTTTCAGGGCAGAATCATAGACCAATATGAATCAATGGCAGAACACGATGATTTTACAGTAATCGATGCTACTCAGGACATCGAACAGCAACAGATTCTCGTGAGGCAGAAGGTTACTAGTATTCTCCCCAGATCGCTTGCTGCCCAGCTTGAAGACGCGAGCCATGTCACTGTTCCATTAAATCCTACAAGCTCGTTCGGAGCCGGTCAGGGTTGTTAGTTCATCAGAGCACGCCGAGGCGTTTGGAATTTTATGGAGAGGGAATTCCCTATCTTGAGAAAGTCTTCATCAAGGGACGGCTGATCGTCATCGAGGGTCCGGATGGTTCCGGCCGAAGTACACAGATCCAATCGATTACCTCCAAACTGGAATCTGATGGACATGCCGTGATAAACACTGGCTTAAAAAGGTCCGAGCTTATTGGTCGTGGGATTCTGGAAGCGAAACAGAGACTCCCTCTGGGAAAAAAGACTCTTACTTTATTCTACGCAGCTGACTTTGTAGAACAGTTAGAGCACAAGATCATCCCGGCACTGCAAGCTGGATATGTGGTTCTAGCCGATCGCTACATCTACACTCTGATCGCAAGGAGCATTGTCCGGGGATTGAGCAGTACTTGGTCGCACGACCTGTATGGCTTCGCGCCGATTGCGGATCTCGTTTTCTACCTTGATGTGGAACCCGATGAATTGTTTCACCGGGTTTTCCAAAAATACGGAGTACTTGATTATTACGAGTCCGGGGCGGACATCGGTCTAGCTCCGGATTTGTATGACTCCTTTATCGCGTACCAAAATAGGATGGCTAGAGAATTCTCGGATATGGCAAAACAGTACAACATGATTCGAATAGATGGAAATCGACCCATGAACGAAGTGAACGTCGCTCTCCAGGAAAAAATAGACAATTTTCTTAATGCTTCTTGATCTCCGTTTCCATGGATTCTATTCTCTGCGATAAGAAGTATTTGACCGAACCTAAAGTTTCTTCAGAAGCAGGATCTGCCCTGATGGTCTCTTCAACGACCTCCAAATTTCTCTTTCTATTCTCTAGTTGAGCTTCAAGTTTCTTGGATTTCTTGGAAGACTTCATACTTCAGACGAAGGATCCACTTTCCTTAAACGCCGTTTCACGATATTCGCTATAGTCATAATTATAATAAATAGAAAAATCACGGAGCTGATGAAGTACGAGTAAAGTGACCCAGCTTTCCAAAAGCTATCGCAAGACTTCGAAGGATCTCATTTCGAGGATGGAGAAGATTCGAAATGATCCTTCCGAGGACAATGTACACGATCTCAGGACCAGCATCCGAAGATGGGAAGCCGTGGTGGACCTCCTTCCGAAACCTACTAGGAAACGCAGGAAAATGAAAAAGTACCAGTCGGCGGTTGGTCGGCTCTTCAAGTCGACCACCCCAGTTCGGGATTTGGATGTGGTTAAACAGAACATCTCCGGCTGTTCAAAAAGCCAGAACCAATTGTTCGTTTCCACGATCAGCCATGACCGGGCTGTACTAGTCCCGAATGTCCTCCATTTTGTAGAATCCCTGAGGGGACTGAAAGCCCCTAGAATTCGCAAGAACGATCTTTCATCCGGAGCGATTGTGAAACGGAGGGACAAACTCGTGAAGAGACTAGTCGCAAAATTGCAGGAAGAAGTCCCCATCGTGGTGGGAGATTATCAGAAAGCGAAGGAGCTCCACGACATGCGAAAAGAGTGCAAGAAACTGCGATACATTCTCGAACTTTTTCCATCAGACCACAGCGACGATCTCGCTGACCGGATGAGAGAGTGGCAGTCGATCCTCGGCTCGATAAGAGACATTGATGTGACGCAACGATTTGCTGAAGAGAAGGGGCTCGTTGAAGACCTGGAAGACGTCCTAACCAAATTGCGCATCTCCCGGGACCGGCTCATGGGATCCTTCTCAAATACCGCGAAGCTGGAAAAGAATACTATTGCGGTAAAAATCTAGATTATCGTAAGCCGCTTTTGTGCGAGCCGGCTATTTTGGCCACTTTATTCTCATTACGTCAACTATTTACCAAGAGTCTTGATGAATAGAAATCCCGAAAACAAGGAACCCGAATGAGTTGGCGAGATAGTCTCAGGTCAACCTCGGACAGAGTGCAACTGAATAATTTTCCTTCTCCTTCCTCGTTTCCCGAAGCTTTCGAGGATCCTCCGATTGAAATGCTCCCGCTGTTGGATCAAATCGGAAATAGGGATGTCGTAGTCGATGCCTGTCTGCCCCCTCAGCTCGCGAATGATTTGCGAAGAAACAATGTGAGCGCAATCTGGGTGCCCGCGATTCTCGGCGACGGAGTAAGTGACGGAGAAATCGAAAGGCAGCTGTTGGGGGGGAAATGGAATCGACAATGGGGTGGCGGAGAAAAAGAGAAAGTCCTACTAACGAGAGACGTAGAGTTCTTCAAGAGAATTCGTGGCCGGGCCATTTTGGTCAGCTACAAAATATCAAACTCTAGTATGCGAAAGATCCAATCGAATGAAGCCATGCGAAAAGAGTTGAAGAAGATAATTCGCAGAGAAAATACAAGATCCTAAGTCCAGAAGAAAATCCAAGTATTCTGCCTGGCCAACGGTATCTATTTAGAAATGGTCGAAACTTTATAGAAATTTTGCGAGGGCCCGGCCCTTAGCCGGCCAACATGGCCTGGAGTCAAATATACATTCTATATTGCATTATGTAGAGACCATATTCTATTTTCGAAGTAAATATTTGTGGTATGGCGGATTTGAGTAATTTTGTGCCATCTCTATGAGTGATAGATCTATTCCTAGAAGGAAATTTGGGCAAAAAAGTGCCCTTGCCAGGACGGCTATGATCGCTGTTATCGTAATCATCATCCTGATTATCATCGTCGGAGCTTACATCGCAGTTTCGTCTTCGACTTCCAAGTCAACAACCAGTACAACGTCAACTACGCCACCACCGACCACCTCCTCGACCTCTACATCTTCCTCCTCACCGACCTCTTCGGTCGCTTCATCCACCTCGAATTCATCGTCAACAAGCACAGTTGCAGCTGAGTGT
>JASHXQ010000031.1 GCA_030043455.1 Nitrososphaerales archaeon
ATCGTCTCTCAGAAACTTTTCCTTCGCTGCCTCGACGCAGAGAACAAAATCTGAGAACTTTGGGTCCATTCCGAAATGGCTGCAAATACTCGCGATTAATTTGTTTTTGAGCTCCTGAGTGTTATGCTTGAACATCTTGTCGATGCTCGACCAGTACTTCTTGGGATCCTTGATCGCGATCTTCGGATCGACGAAAAAGCCCACCGACCCAGCAGCTTGTGGCCCTAACGCATTCTCGAGCCCAACGTTAAGGCTCAGGGTCAGCTTCTGGCTGAAGGTCATTCTCTCGACGTAAGCGGCGCTGCTTTGCAAATTGTTCACTCTACTTCGACGACTTGGGCTGCGGACCGGCGATTTCCTTTGGTTTTTCTTCTAACTTTTCTTTAGCTTTGGGTTTTTTCATGGACCGAATGCCGAAGGACTTGTAGGCCCTCCAAAGGATGAAACCCGAGATGAACGCCATAGAGAACGAGTGCACGATCAATCCATCTAGCTCGTACTGGGCAAGGGCTGGCAAGAATCCTAGATCGATCAGAATTCCCGGTACTTCCGCCATAACGACCACAAGGACGAAGACGTAAAGCTCGAACTGGAACGAGCTGGTTGTCCGGCTCCTCATCGACAGAGCTGCGATAAGACCGAAAGCAACGAAAATTAGGACAAGACTGACGTATCCTGCAGCGTTCGCGATCGATTGTCCCAATGGGCTGCTTGGGTTGAATGAAAGAACTGGTGCAATCATTTTGCTTTAACCCGCTGTCTTCAGATAGTACGCACTAAAGATCACGAGGATGACCCAGCTCAATGGCTGGATGAATACATCTCCCAGAAATCCTGCCCAGGCCGAGTTGTACTCGGCATTGTAGAAAGCAGAAAAGTGGAAAATCCCATGAACCACCAAAAATAGTGCGAGCAAGGTGGTCAGAAGCCTTAGGGGGCCGATCGCATTCTTAATGCGCCATGCTAGAAAAATCGTAATGATCGCAGGGATGATGATGACAATAGAGTCGGTCAGATTCAGGAGTGCTGCTAAGCTGATCAAAGATCGAAACTGAAATAACCAAAGATGGAAGATGATACTAAAGCCGTTATCGTTTCTGAGTTAGTACTGCAAGTTCTCGTCGGGTCTTCAAAGCTTGCTCAAGTCTGACTAAACGGGCAAACGCCTAAACTGTTGTTGCGACATCCCATTGATGGAAGTTTTTCTCGTTGGACAAGTACCTTTGTCTGAAAAAGGCTAACGATTCTATAAGGTGCTAAATATAATATATATTCTTAAAAGCGGCCCGCTCATGGTTTGGCTTCCGAGATAGGTGGCTGAAAAGTGACAACGACTCAGATTAGTAAGCAGATTCTGACTTCCGGAAACCTAGGTCCAAAGAAGAAGTCAAAGTTGGGGGTTATGAGCGCCATTTGCCTAGCCAAGAGGCACAATGCGAAAACCAATGACGAAGTGGTCATCCCCATCCACGGGAATTTCAAGAATCGTCCAGAGAGGATAGTGGAGATTCTCAAGGTCATCGACATGGAACTGGAGAACGGCTATGCTCCTCTCCTGATTCACGATAGAACTGGAAAGGATCGAGCCCCCGTGATGGCTGCGCTTTACCTCTTTTACAAGGGGAAATTCAATGACTTTGAGGCATCGTTGAAGTACGTCGAGGGGAAAAATTCTGCGATAAAACCCAAGAAAGCGTTTGTAGGTTTCATCGAAGATCAGGTGCTCCAACTGCTTGATACCGACGAGGGCAAGGAAACCCGAAGGGCAACAAGGGAAGCGGCGGCTCACACCAAAGCTAATCCACCAGAAAAAGAAGCATAGTCAAACCGAAACTTCTTCGGGAAAAGCGGATCCGTTCATTCCGGGGGGACGGATTCTATCCCAATTTTGAGAAGATCTTCCCCTCTTATGGGAGTAAATTCAAGTTACTCTTAATTTCTCTAGAAGTCGTTTTGCAAGGATTGTTGTCCCGTCAAGGCGAGCATCTCTTTGCGGAAGGGATCTGCGAGAGATGCAGTCTAAGAGAAAAAGATTCGATCCAAAAAACCTACCAGTTTTGCACGGACGAGCTAGTTACACGTGTGTTGCTCTGCAAACCAGAAAATAAATCGAGGATCGATTTTCTTTACTTGTCGGGAAATCCAGACGAATATGTTTTGATGGATCTTACTGGTTGGTCGTCCTGAAGAGATTCCGGAAAGCTCACTCAACACTCCTTCTGTTATTCAGAAAGTTCGTCCAGCCGGCATCTTCAGACATTCTTGCCCTTAGGTCTCTTCTTTCGATCGGGTCGGGGTCACCCTCCTTGCTGTCAGTGAGAAGAATATACTGAGCGTTGATTACTATCGGAACCTGAAACAGTCAAGCCTTGCTGGCAGTCTCGTCGTAGTAGGCAAGACATACTTGACCTATCATCTCAGTCAATCCGATTCCATTTTCTGAATGAACTTTAAAGGACTTTTTGATTTCGCGTACCATTAACTTTTCCATAAATTCAGCTCCGGTTTCCCCTAAACCAAGCTCTAGCGCCTTTCTGATGCTCGTACAAAGTCTCGAGTTGAATATTTCATCCGGTGTCGATGGTTTAGCAACACTTGGCATCGCCGCAGAGAGCGAAAACACTAGAAAATAAACCTGATACCTCTCGAATCCATGATAACGGATTGATACAGCCGAGACTAGGGAGTTTTGCGAAGTTCGGCCAGTATTGCGTTTGGAAACATGCTACTCCGCCTAATCAGAATTCTTTCGAATGAACCGCAGAAAATTTTTGGCGGGCCTGGTGGGATTTGAACCCACGACCTAAGGATCTCTCTGTTGATTTCGCGTAAGAGTCCTCCGCTCTGCCTGGCAACTCTCGCGCTTTATCGCGCAATCTGAGCCACAGGCCCACTCCAATTTTTTTCTGTTTTCTTGGATTGCGTAAAAAAGCTTTCATCAAAATCAGGAGGAATTATAGATCCAAAGATTAAACACTGTTCTACGCGAACAGATTTTTTCGGCTGGTGTGCGTGGCTACGACGGGCGATCTGAAATAGTTCGGGGTGATGAACAAAATCGCGCACCAGCCATCTTTTACAAACGGGGCTTTCGATTATGAATAACTCCTTGGGAAACAAAGTT
>JASHXQ010000032.1 GCA_030043455.1 Nitrososphaerales archaeon
TTCTTAATAGTTAAGTTGTGCAGAACCGGACTCAATGAAATTCGGACTCAGACTCGCAGACTATTTTGGAACGACCCAGAACATGGTTGAACTTGCGATCCTTGCCGAAAAAAACGGATTTGATCAATGTTGGGTCTCGCACGACGTGTTCATGCGGAGTTCTTTTGTTACTCTTACCTCGATTGCCGATCGCACTGAAAAGATGATTTTGGGAAACACTATCCTAAATCCCTATACCACAAACCCCGCAGAGATCGCAATGTTCATTGCATCTCTGGATGAGCTATCAAATGGAAGGGCTGTTTGTGGGATAAGCGCCGGAGCTCTCGAGTATATGGAATGGCTGGGCGTGCCAGCAACAAAACCATTGACCAGGACCAAAGAAGCTGTGGAACTTTTTCGGTTACTCATTTCTGGTAAGAATGCAGAGTTTTCCGGTCGAGAATTTCATTGGACAAGTCAAGCCTACATGCGCTACAAACTTGCGAGAAAATATATTCCAGTTTTCATCGGTGGACAAGGAGATAGGATGCTGGAGTATTCCGGGGAAGCTGGAGATGGGGCTCTCCCTCTTTTGTATCCTCCAGATTTTGCAGAATATGCGGTCGAGAAAATAAGCGAGGGGGCCATCAAAGCGGGAAAAAGACCTTCGGATGTTGAAATAGCGGGATGTGTTTGGATGTCTTTGGCAAAAACAAGAGAGGAGTCCGTAACTTCTACTCTCAAGGAATTGATAGCCTATTTCGGTCCGCTGCTCGGAGAAAAAGGTCTTGGCTCTGTAGGTCTTTCACATGAACAGTTCTCTGAGGTTCACAGCACCTTCAAGCAATCAGGCATTAAAGAGGCAGCAAAACTCGTCAACGAAAAAATGCTCAAACTGGCTATTCATGGTTCACCTGATGATTGCATCGGTCGACTCGAGAGATTGGAAAAGGCTGGTGTCAATACGGTACTCATTGGTTCTCCTCTCGGACCCAGTCCGAAAGATTCGATTAGGATTATTGGTGACAGGATCATCCCCCATTTTAGAAAGAAGTAAAATTCGTATATTCCACGCCGGGGCCTCAATTACCGTAGAGAATCTCCCGCAATCACGAATTGAATTTCTTTCTTTTGAGAGAACTCTTGCGGGGAAAGGAAACTCAGTAGGGAGTTTACCCTTTGTCTCGCACCAACGGCCACGTTCATCGCCAGAGTGAGGTCTTCCATGCCGAAGCTTCCGTCAGGACAAAGCAGTTTCAGCAGCCCCGAGGCGACCTTCTTGATCGCTTTCTCGTCTCGGATCGTTGCATTTTCCAGGTCCACTGTCGTCTTCCAGATCATGTCAGAGTAAGAACCTTGCATCGTCATCTGATGGAAGACTTCGGACAGATAGTCGACGACGATGCCGTAACCCGTCGCGAGGTGTTTGTTGGATTGTCGTATCTTCGGCAACTCCCAGCCGGGTATGGAGGCGTGAATACGATCGAGGAATGCGGAATCGCGCATGAACGCAGGCAGGGCGCTAGTGATGTTTGCGGTACTCGGTCTCGTCACTGAAAGTTCCATGTTGCCCATGAATACGAGGGACGCCCTAGCCTGCGCTTTTTTGGGCCCTCGCTCAAAAAAACCGTCGACCATGTAGTCCTTTAACTTACCGATCATCTCCTCGCTGTTTGCGAACACTAGTTTGCCGATCTCGTCCAAGACAACGCAATCTCTGAAGCTGATTTCACCGACAGTCTTCGTGGCGATGTTGTAAAACAAAGTGGCTGGACTCACTTTCCCTCCGGAGATTAGTCTGGTAGAATAGGAGACGTTCCTGTAGAGGTAGGTTTTGCCCGTCGCCTTCGGCCCCAATTCCAGGACGTTGCAGTTTGATTCCACGAGGGGTACGAGTCTGAGTAAAATCAAATGCTTCTGATTTTCGTCGTATACCGCGGGGTTTAGTCCAACGCTTTTGATCAAAAGATCGATCCATTCGCCTCTAGAGAATGGCTTTCTTTTTTCGGCGAACTCACTCAAACGGACGTTTACAACCTCGAAGGGAGTGAATTTGGTCATGAGGACCGGCGTGCCAGAGTCTCTTTTATCAAAGACCTGTTCCTCGGGTGTGTACTTCAGGGTCGCAACGCCCCACATACCGGAGCGCAGCAAATCCGCGTTTTCATCAAGAATCGTGGGGAGGATTTTCGCGTCTCTGACAGACAGTGACGGGATAATCAGCCGGTGCGTCGCCCCCTTGATGTCTGTCTCCACCTTGAACTCGTCCATCAAGGTGTAACTTCCCTGAGTCATGACATCGTGGAGAATCTTGTCCCTGTCTCGGAGTTCCGGAAAGTGGATTGTCACAAATTTCTGGAGTTTTGTAACCTCTTCCTGTGTTGGGTGGCCATTGGGGTAGAATTTCGCGATGAGGTACTCGGAAATGAATCGCGGGAGTCTGGACATTTCGTGCGCCTGGACGAGCTCCTTCATGACTAGGTAGGGGCCAAAAGCGCGCACCAGTCTGGAGTCTAGAGCTCCCTCAACTGATGTTCGCGTCTTTATCGTCTTGTTATCAGGGGTCGATGCTAATTCTTCTTCCGTAGTATTCAAGTCCCCCTCGCAAAACTTTCCACGAGTAGGTCCCAGCTGCGGGCAGTTTTCTCTCTTGACACCTTCTTCTCCTCTTTCTTCTTTTCCATCGAGGATTTACCTGCGTATCCGGTATTCTCGGCAAACATCTCGAGCACTCTTCCAAGGGTAGCGAGCGTAGCTCTGTTATAGATTTCAAGTGCCGGTAGTGCGTACCTTCGTTCGATGGCAGAAATAATGGCAAGAGAAATGTAATTTACTGTCGCAGAAAATTCTCGAAGTGGATCAAAATCGAGGAGTTCTCGGGCCGTGCCACCGTAGTCTTGGCCGACTTCGTTGCCCCACCGCCTAATCTTAGAGTAAATTTTTTGGAGCAAATCGAGATCTTCGCTTCTGGAGCTTGTCTCCGAAGAATCCGCGACATCTTGCAGACAGCTGACCACGTCCTGCCTTGTCTTCTCAAAAAGCGATCGGAGATATTCAGGATCCTCCTCGAACTCCTCCGGATTCCTAACCCAAGCGATCATTATAGCCGCCATATGAGGACAGAGATTTCCTGCGCGGCCGAGCGGGCACTGACAATCGCCGTAAGCAGAAATTTTGGTCGAACTATTTCTTTTTAGTGTAATGCCTGTTTTGAAGAATTGGCGTTGATTATCGTCTCCTCCTCTTGCCTCTGCCTCTCCTCGGAGAGTATCGCCTGCGACTTTTTTCCGAGAGATCGCGATCCCTCCCTGCGCTGCCACTCGATACAAGACCACACTGCAGATCCTACGAACCTTGAATTCCGTCAGGTTGCGGAGCACATTACTTGGGGCAATTTTTCCGCCACTCTTCGAGCCCCTGCGAAGGAGAAGAAACGTTAGTTCTTCCAGCTCATCTACCTTTTTGAAGAGGAGATCGGCATGCACGTGAAACTCGGACGATTGCGACAAGAAGGGTGGAAATAGGTGGAATGCGGAATTATTTAAGCGGATGCAAAATTATCCCTCAAGGCGCGTCGGGAAACACAGATTCTCCAAATTGTAAGTGGTATGAAATGTTCTGTTTCCTAAGGATTCCAGGTAACCTATGTTGATCTACGAGTAAATTTGATCATGATCCCTACAATGTGAGGCACCCAGTTTTCTCTAGGTTTTCCAGAATTGTCTCGCACATCTGTGGGTCCTCCACATCAAACCTGCCTTCGAGGAAGTTCTTTTCAATGGTAGAATACCGTTCCAGGACGCTACGACCTCGCGTTCCCTCTTTTTTTGATTAGCTGTCCCAGATCGTCCGTCGTTAGTCCCTGCACTCGTCTAAGCTCACTCTTACTGCGAAGCAGAGTGAATCTTATCTCTAAAGCGGCTTTACGGTTATGATCGCAATTGAGGTACAACTTTTTTTCCAGGTAAAAAATGGGGAATCGACGATCGCGAGAAATAAATGGAAGATAACAACAAGAGAATATCTCAAGACGCACTTCTTTTTGGATCGGCACAATTTGTACCGTTCCAAAGGCGTTTGAGGGCGGGACCAGTATCTCTCGTTCTACAAGATGGCGCTATTCGCTACATCAGGCTGGGAAACGTGGAACTGGTCAGGCGTATCTACATGGCACTGCGAGATCAGAACTGGAATACCATTCCCACGGTTTATTCCGATTGGAAGTACAATGTAAGTTCGAGTGACTTCTTGATCTCCTTCAATGCCCAAAATAAACTGGGGGATATC
The DNA here is from genome assembly GCA_030043455.1 of Nitrososphaerales archaeon. The sequence goes on from JASHXQ010000032.1 coordinate 4,270, forward strand.
GATTTCGTGTGGACGGGATCGATCCTGGGCGATCCCTCAGGAAGAGTATCTTATTCGATGAAGGGAAGGGTACAGCATCCCTTCAAAAAACGCATCATAGGAATGTGTGCCCTTTTCCCGATAAAAGAGTGCGCAGGACAGAGTGCAGAGGTTATCAAGAGCACCGGAGGCAACGTCAGTACCAGTTTCCCATTTTACATCTCTTCCTATCAACCGCTGCCGGGATTTGGCGACATTCGGAAACTGGATTTTCAAACGAAAGAGGATAGAGTGCCGGTTTCTGTAAGCTTCGAAGGCGATCTCTTCGAAATGGAGGACCAGCGAAGTTTCACTGACGCCTCATACAAAGCGTATTCCACTTGGGTGAGGTCGGCAGAAGCTCAGGAGGTCAATGAGGGCGACGAGGTCTTTCAGACCATATCCATTTCGGTCAGCCCCCGCACTCCTTCTAACCCGGTACCTGATTCGAACTTTCCAGCGGTTGTTGATGTCGATTGGCAAAGATCGATACCTTTGCCCAAAATTGGCATTGGAATGTCAAGCGAGACGCGGGTACTCACCGAATTCGAAGCCACTCTTCTAAAGAAAATGGGGATCTCTCACCTGCGCTGCGATCTAGATCTGACGACGCATGATTGGATGTCAAGCATGCAGATCGCCACTTCACAATCCCAACAGCTGTCAGTAGGTCTGGAGATTGCGGTCTTCGTTGACTCCCAGGCTGAAATAGAATTGAAGCTTTTCAAGCTCGAACTCGACCGAGCTCGGCCGAATATCGCTTCCATATTGGTCATCGATAAAGGAGAACTTGCTACGACGCCTGAATCAATTAAAATTGCTCAAGTAATCTTAGGCGAATATCCATCGCATCCACTCATAGGTGGGGGCACTGATAGAAATTATTTCGATCTGAATTTCGTTCACCCATCATTCGATCCTAATCTTGCTATTTTCTACTCGGTGAACCCACAGGTCCATGCCTTCGACGTGAGTTCAATTGTCGAGACATTGGAAGGACAATGGTGGACGATGAAAACGGCGCAACGGTTGTACGGTAAAAATTCAGTAGCCGTTACTCCCATCACCCTAAAGCCGAGGTTTAATCCGGACGAGATAGTGCCGGAAGCTAACGATCCCAAAGAACTACCACCCCAAGTTGATCCTCGGCAGATGTCCCTTTTCGGGGCGAGCTGGACTGCAGGAAGCGTGAAATCTTTGGCAGAATCGGGTGCGGCAAGTCTTACCTATTATCAGAGCGTAGGTTGGCGGGGCCTGATGGAAACTGAAAGTGGTTCAAAGTTACCGGATAAATTCTTGTCGAGGTCCAACATGGTATTCCCGCTGTACCACGTTCTATGCGACATTTGCGAAATGAAGGGTGGTAATGTACATGTCTCAGAATCCAATCAGCCACTTTCCGTGAATGCCGTTACAATCACGAGGCAAAAAGACGCTCGGACTTTGATTTACAATCTGACTTGGGAGACCCAGGAAGTCTCGATTCGCAAAATTCGATCTTCAAAAATTACGATCCGAAGGCTTAATGATGAAACCGCTGAAAAAGCGATGTTTAGTCCTGTCCTATTCAGACAGGATTCAGGAATAATTAGAGATGTTGATGAAAATGGGACGATCCGATTGAATCTGGCTCCATATGAAGTGGTTCGGATTGAAAGTCCGGATTATCTGGATTGAAACAGTCCAGCAATTTTTGTTCAGAACAAATAAATAACTTCAGCTCTGCTCAGCCCTTATGATTAACACAGTCCTCGGGACGATCTCAGCTAGCGAGATGGGACCTACTATGGTCCACGAGCATTGCTTCATGGATTCGGATACCGAGTTCTGGGTGAAGCTTGAGGATGTTCCTGAAAAATTCCAGAGTGTCTATCGTGGCCCCGTGATGATGTCGAACCTCGATCTGGTCAAGCGGGCAGCCGGCTACTCGATAGACAATGGGAACAACGGAGATTTGGATGAACGGATTCAGGAGCTAAGTGCTTACAAAGCTGCCGGAGGAATAACAGTGATCGATGTTACACCGGAGGGCTTGGGAAGAAATAATCACCTGAACAAGCTTCCCCAGGCGTCCAGAGCATCCGGTGTAAACATAGTCGCCGCGACTGGACAGTACGTTCCAGCGGCTCACGCGCCTCGGATCAAAAACCAAACTGCGGAACAGATCTCGCAGGATCTGATCAAAGAAATAACGGAAGGGATTCTGAACAGCGGGTTCAAGGCAGGGGTGATCAAGACTGCGGTGGGCCCGAATCACTTTGGTGAGGCGGACGAGAAGATGATAAAGGCGGCCGCCCTAGCTCAAAAGGAAACACGCGTGCCGATAACCACCCATACTTGGGGTGATCTCCCTGGCAAGTGGCCCGGGTTCAAGATAATAGAAATGCTGCGAAAGAACGATGCGGACCCCAACAAGTTCTATATGAGTCACATAGAGTGGACTGAGAGTCAGGAGAGAGACTGGGGTGCAGCAGTGAAGGCTGCGGCCGCGGGAGTTTATCTTTCCATCGATAACTTTGGAAAAGAGTTTCCGTATGGCAGTCTCGACAACACTTTCGATGACTACGGGTACATAGGTGCGCCCACAGACCTGGACCGGTTGAGACTGATCAAGAAATTGATTTCCGAGGGCTATGAGGACAAGATCGTAGTGGGTCATGACAGCGCGTACAAAGTACAGAAGTTGGCATACGGGGGGCCGGGTCTCTGTCATATTCTCAACAACGTCCCCACTCTCTTCCGGCACGTGGGGATCGATGAGAGATATTTCGAGAAAATTGTGGAGGATAACCCGAGAAAGCTCTTCAGCTGACCGACGCTACGAGCTGTTTCCCGGTGCTGGTAGTCCAGAGGTAGCATCATCGATTACAAGCGCCCAGTCTCCATCCTTCTGCGGTGTGAACTCGTGAGGTCCGGTGGTGAAATATTCTCCCGCGTCTGTCGCCTTCCCACTACTTGGGTCAAACCACCATGCCCTAACTCTGTTTGCTTCCACCTTTGTTAGATCCACCGTGATCGGCCGAGAGGTGGGCATGTAGACAATCAGGGAACGTCTGTCCTGAGTTGCGGCCACCCCCAGAGTGTCCAGACCGCGAAATTCCCCGAGACCGCTGGTCACGAGGATGTGGCTCTGATCGGGTATCAAATCGAACCATCTACGGGAACGAAAGAGATCGCCCCAGTGAAGCATCCCCATCGTGCCAGCCTTTTCCATCTCGAGCTTCCACGGTCGCAACACCCCATGCGGCCACGCGGCGTTATTTGCAAACTCTCCTCCAAAGGACCAGATGAAAAAGTTCCCAAATACATGACCGAACCCCCCGGATAGTGCTGCCCAGTAGGCCTGCCGGCGAATCTGTACCTCCGACGAGTTGTGTTCAGCTTCGTAAGTGGATTCGATGAAAAACGTGGGCATTATGGGTTTATGGTTGTAATCCGCCAACAGCTTTCGGTGCACTATTCCATAGGAGTAGGTTGCGTTAACGTCAAGCCAGCCACCCCCGGAAAAAATGTCTACGGACGAAAACTCCGGATAACACTGCGCTGTCATAAGATGGCGCTTGTCGTACTCCTTTATTCCGAGAGCAATCAAATCAACTCGCTCCAAGCCATCGCGGTCCGGGTTCCGGTCAGCAGCAATGGACCAAAGAATGTTGTCGAAATTAGAGTACCTCCTTCCTAGAAATCGGCCATACTCGAAGCACTGCGCGGGAGTCTGCGCTACAATCTCCTCGTACCACCCCTGGTCACTGTTGGGAACGCCAAGAAACATGGGACAGAGTAACACGAGGATATCATACTCCGCTGCTCTTTGGATCACCCAATCCACATGCGCAAAGTACTTTTCATTTGGAGTCGTAAAATCTCCGGGCTTGGAGAAAGGGGCTTCCCCGTAGAAATTATTTGGCGGATGCTGGCAAAAGGCGTGCTCGATCAGATTTACGAGAATTACGTTAAATCGCTTCTTGTTCCGGTTGGCGAGATAGTGCTCGGCATCCTCCCTCGATACCTCGACAAACAGTGACCAGGGTGCTTCTCCCTGCAAAAGAAAGGGGATCTCTTCTTGATCTACAAGAAATCTCTTGTTTGAACTAATTTTCAATGGATACTTTACGTGGCGGGAATTGGTAGTGCACGGAGCAGACATTGGCCACCGGACTTGGTACAGGAAATTTAAGAGTTCACGAAAAGGGCGATACTTTAGGATGCATGTCGCACCAGAAGCAACTCTACGGCAAACACTTACTACTGTGGCTCGAGCTCGTGTCAGACTATCTGCCAGGGAAGGCGAAAGAATGAAAATCGCAGTTAGCACTGTGGCGCTGGTTCCTTATTACGGTCTACTGGATGCGATGAAGGCTTGTGCGAAGCTCGGGTTTTTGACTTTAGAGCTCCCGGGAGATCGACCGCATGCGTGGCCTAAGGATCTCAGAGGCGATGAAAGACGACAGATAGGACAGTATCTGCAAGAGAACCAACTTGAAGCTGAGATTATCAGCATCGATGGATCCTATTTGCTGGGACCGGGATTATGTAGCGAAGATGAGGAAGTACGGAGCGATCTCTTCTCTTACATCAAGGATCTGATCGAGCTTGGTTCAGATCTCGGTTGCTCTAAATTTATTTTTGTTCCGGGGCGTCCGCTAAAAACGACACCAGATGCGAGAGGACGAGAACTCGCGAATAGAGCACTGGGGGAATGCTGCGATTATGCCAAGCGGTATAACATGCTTGTATGCATCGAAAATGCTCCGTTTCCGACTGGTTATCTGGAAACAGTAGAGAAAATGCAGAGTATGATACAAAACGTGTCTGCATCAAATCTCGCGGTGCGCTTAGATCCATGTCACTGCAACGTATCAAAGGAAGACTTTACAGAATTTTGCACTGCGTTCAGAGGAAAAATTGCAAGCGTCGGGCTCCACGATAATAAGGGAGATGCAGACTCACATCTTCCAATCGGAATGGGGAATGTGAAAATTGAGTCCGCGATCCATTCCCTCCGAAGCGTAGGATATGATGGAAGCATGACAATAGAAATCTTACCTTTTGAAGGATGGAGAGAGGAGCAGGTGGATGCGTATCTCTTAGAAAGCAAGAAGACCGTCGAAAATTTGCTTGTTCGATCCGAATGACGGCCCTTCCAGTCAGCGAAATAGCTTGCGTCCTTGGAAAGCTTTAACCTGCATATTATAATCGTCAGAGTCGGGTTACGGGTTATTGATTTCCCCTAGGAAAAGGTCGGTGGGGTATTATTGCATCCCTGATATGAGGGATGCCCGGGCTCTGATCCGACATGCGAGGATGGCAGTAAAAGCCGGATTCAGCATGGTCTGGGTTGCTGATCACTTTCATCCGTGGTTTCACACAGAGGCGCATGAAGCGAATGCGTGGGTGTGGATGGCAGCTGCAATGGCAGAGATAAGAGACGTTCCCTTTGGGACATTCGTCACCGCACCGATTCTAAGGTACCATCCCGGGATTGTCGCGCAAGCCTTCGCGACATTGCAGTCGATCTATGGAGATAGAGTGATCCTCGGTCTTGGCTCAGGAGAGGCGATGAATGAAATCCCTCTCGGATTCAAGTGGCCCTCAGTGAAAGAGAGAAAGGAGAGGATGAAAGAGGCCATAGAGGTAATTCACAAACTGTGGGGTGAAGAGTTTGTAACGTATCGGGGAAAGTACTATTCGCTCGAGGGCGCTAACCTGTACATGAAAGCGACAATTCCGATCTATCTTGCCGCGTTTGGTCCCAAGATGGGAAAACTGGCGGGACGCGTGGCCGACGGCCTGATAACATCTGTACGGCCGTTCGAATATTTCACAAGCACTCTCTTTCCCGCCGTGGCTGAAGGAGCAAAGACTGCTGGTAGGAAGCTCGGTGATGTTACCAAGATTTTAGAAATCGATGTTTCGTGGTCGGACGAGTATGACAGTGCAATCGCCTCGACTCGTAGATGGAAGGCCGGATTGCTCCCTAGTCTGTTCGAAGATCCAATCTCGGATCCCCGAATTATTGAGAAGATGGGACTCGATAGTGTTCCCGATAAAGCGCTGGATGAAATTTATGTAATCAGTTCAAGCCCCGAGGACCACATTAAGAAAATTGAGGACGCCTTTACTTGCGGTTTCGATCACATTTGCCTCTTTAGCTCTAGTCCGAATGAGGACCGGACTATCGAGATGTACGGCAAGAAGGTTCTTCCGTATTTTGGGCAACAGACATCCTAAGCATCCGCTGGAAAGAGCGAGATATTGCTAGCTTATTGAATTCACTAAGAAGTAAAAGTCACCGTGTTGAAAATTGGTATCGTACTTATGCCACCGTAGAGGGGATCCATGTAGGCATTCTGGACGACGTTACTGTCCCAGGCCGGGGAGGAATCACCAAAGAGGTATTTGCAGATCCCCCAACCCCAATAAGGTGCGTCATCGTAAATCTGTGTCTGAGCTTGTGTACAAATCGATTGTATCGTAGCTACGCTTGACCCGTTAAAGAAGGCCTCCTGACAAGCATCGGTGATTGGTGTACTGTAAATGGCTGTATTGGAAAACGCAGAGTTATTTGTTACAAAGGCCGTCCAATATTCGACCGGAGATAAGAATTCGGGTTGAGCGTCCTGGCCCTCGGGATCAATAATGTTCGAAACTGTCTGGGTGTTGTTTATCAAATACGAATAGGGCTCACAGATTATTTGACACCACTCATCGAAAGTATCTTCTTGGATCGTTATTGTGATTCCAATTTGAGCAACATCTGCCTGAACTACTGAGGCCCTGTTGAGGCAGAGGTCACAATTAGAGGCTATCGTCCAGTTCAGCGCAGGCAAGCCCTTGCCATTGGGAAAGCCAGCCGCTGCCAATTCCTGACTGGCTAACGTCAGATTGTATGAATAAGGCGTGTAGTTTCCCAGATCGTAGAACTGTGACCAAGCGGGATATTCTGGCCCCACAATCTGACTGAATCCCCCGACACCATACGATTGTGAAATTAGGGCGGTCATATTGATCGCGTGAACAATTGCGAGCCTCACATCAGTTATGTTCGTCGGATAAATTTGCGTATTGAATGATTCGAGGGCCATTTCTCCCGACGAAGGAGGCATGATGACGTATCCAAACTTTGTAGGGTTTGCTAGTATTAGACCAAAAACTGAAGCTTGGGTTGGATCGATCATCTGAGCTGCACCTGTAGAAAGATCAATGTATCTCGATGTAGGATCTGGAACCACTCTGATGAGTATGCTCTTCACATGACCCGGATCGATAACGGGATTTGAAACAATGGTTGATTCAGGGAGGTTCTTGCCCCAGTAAGTGGGATTTTGAGCAAACTGCACGTACTGCTCATTTTGGACTCCAGTCACCATATACGGGCCAGTCCCTGGTATCGCATTCAAATTGAAATACGTATTGAGAGCCGTGGGGGTGCCAAAGGCGCCGTTTTGCAATAGGTACTGGGCGTCATACATGCATCCAATCAATGCTTGAAGAGTTCCTAGGAACCACTGAAAAGAATGCACGAGATGGAAGGCGATTGTAGTCGCATTAACGACATAGATCGGCCACGAGCTATTGGTCATCATGGCCAAAGCCTGAGGGGTAGGGTTGATCAATCCACTCTGTTGCAATAGGGAAATCGAAGCTGGTCCGAAATTCACTGGGGTCATGTTGAACAAGGGATAGCCATTGTACCACGCTGAGGAATTGTCAGACAAGTAATAGAATCCGTAGTACACTGTCCAAACTTGGTATGCGTTGAATGGATCTCCATTGGAGAATGTTACGTTGTTTCTGAGATTAAACGTCCACGTAGTTCCATCAGCAGAAACATTCCAAGAGGTTGCGAGATCGGGGAGGTACTGGATTACCCCGCTAGGATAATCGGCTGTCAAATTTACGGCTACCAGAGTTTGCCACGAAGTATATCCTGGAAGATCTGGATAAATCCCGGCACCCGGTGCCAAAAGTTGGTTGAGACTTCCAAGGGGCCAGGAACCGATGTCGATTGTGAAAGTATTGTTGTCGTAAACGCCTCCTACTGCAGAAGATGATACAGAGGTTGAACTGACGGTGGTTTGGGTTGTTGAGGTAGCCGTACTTGTAAGGCTGGACGAAGATATAGAAGAGAAGGAACTAGAAGGGGATGAAGTCGACAATGAAGACATCGGGGAACTGGAGGAACTCGTAGTCAAGATAGACGAAGAGCTAGAGGAAGAAGAAGTTGAGCTGATAGAACTTGTTGTAGACGAGCTTTTGCTCACCCCCAATGATAGAACCGCCCCAGCGGCCACTACAATTATTACAATGACTACAACTGCAACCAGGATTCTAGAGATAGCCAGGTTTTGCCTTCTGTAATACAAAGAGTACGTTCAAAAGAAGCGGAACAAGCCGCTTCTATTTAAGAATAGTCGAAATTTGGCCGAGTACTGCTTCGCAAATCTCTTGACAAGGTTCTGATCAATCTGCTTGCATCGCTATGAGTCGATATCTAGCCTCATGCTAGATTTTTCGTAAGTTTTTTAGCGAGACGCTAAACGGAACCATGTCTGACTAAAAGCTGTGAATTTTCCGTCGAACATGAAATCGGGTCCTTACAAATACAAAATTTCATTTCAAGCCGATCGTCTGTGGCCACGCGATTTCAAGAACTATTCCAAACAACTTTTCTGTATCCAGGTAGGCGTAGCGTGAGCCTTCAGGATAAGGAGGCGGACACTTGGATTC
>JASHXQ010000033.1 GCA_030043455.1 Nitrososphaerales archaeon
TCACAATTTTTTCATTATCGGAGCTTTGTATTTCGTGAACCCCTTCCTCTCCCTCGGCGCTCTCAGCCATTCGCTGCTTGACACGCTCACCTCTGCCACCGATAGAGGCGCGGAACTTTTCTTCCCGCTCACGCGGGTGGTGAAAAAATTCTATTTCAGTATCCGGGGTGAACCCCAGATTTCAAAACAAACGAGCTGGTGGGTGGAGGATCCGTGGACGCTGCTCAAAAACACTTCAGACAGGGACCTCCAAGAGCCTACCCTGCAAGCCTGGCGAAGATCCTATGGCCCCTTCAAAAACAGCAGAGTGGTCGATTGGGGGATCTTTTTTGGATCGCTGGTCTTTCTGGGACTGGTCTATTTCGAGAGCAAAGGTAGCCTGTTTTCAATGGCCCATTTCCACTTTGGATCTATCCTTCCTCTTTTCGGAATCGCAGTCTTTTACGGACTGGGCGAAGTTTGGCGTCGAAAGATCATAGATAACGAGCGTGAGCTAAATCGCAACGTTGTTCTGGCAGTTCTTATCCTAGGATTGATAGTACTTTTAGTAGGAGACTACTTGTATGTGCTTTCTTTTCCCGGAATTCCAAACCTGACTCTCCCTGGTTACGCTTTGGTTTCGGCTCTTGTTGGAATTACAGTTGGCTACTTCTTTGTGAAATTGAGAAAAAATTATTCGGATCTGTCAATGTAACTAGAACTTTATCAAACAAGATTTATTTCCCACTTACTCTGAGTGCCCAAAATGTCAGCTGTTGGCCGTCGGAAATAGAAATGTGGTTATTTCGAAAATCGTTGTTGCTGTAGCAGTTATTCTGCTCGTCAGCATCGCAGGAATTGGTTCACTGAATTTGCCATCAGGGAATCTATTTGTCCTAGGGATAAATGCCGCGCCGTCACCTACATATCCAAGTTCAACCCAAGTCCAAAATTCCGCTTCTAATTTTCAGAAACTGACGGTTGACCAGACACCCGTAATGGGCTGGAGTAGTTGGAGCTTCCTGCGAGAAGGAGCCGACGAGTCAGCCATCGAAGGTGAGGCCAGGGCAATGATCTCCACCGGTCTTGCATCCGTAGGTTATGAATACATCAATGTTGACGACGGTTGGTATCAATGTCCCGGGCCGCAGGGCCCTAACGTAGACCAGTACGGCAGGTGGATCGTCAATGCGTCGAACTATCCCGGGGTCGGCTCCGAGAACGGCATCCAAGCGCTTGCTGCCTACGTGCACTCTCTAGGTTTGAAATTTGGTATCTATGAAACGGCCGGGATCTCAGAGCAGGCAGTGGCAAAAAATACTCGAGTACTCGGCGCGCCGTACACAGCAGACGAAATAGCGACAACACGTTCGCAGAATAACTACAACTGCGGCGGGATGGTGGACCTGAATTACAAGTCTCCGGGTGCACAGGCCTACGTGAACTCTGTAGTGGATGAGCTAGCCTCTTGGGGAGTGGATTACATCAAGCTCGATGGGATTACGAACCAGAACGTCCCGGATATTAGGGCGTGGGCGATTGCGATCGCGCAGTCAGGACGCCCCGTGGTTCTCGATACCACCGAGGGGAGTTTTACGATCAAAATCGCTCCGGCTCTCGACAAATACTCGAATCAGTGGGAATTTTCGCCCGACATCGAGATCAATGGTCCTGATGAGGGAATTGCGAATAGCTGCTACAGTGCACCGTTTACCGGGTGTCTCAGCGTGTTTCCGCTGACGAGCTATACTCACTGGGAGGACCGGTTCAATGCTGTGGCCCGGTGGCAGCCCTTCGGTGGCCCGGGAGGGTTCAACGATTATGACTCGATTGAAGTGGGTGATGGTCCGGCTAACAGCGGCATGACATTTGCCGCGGAGCAGAGTCAATTAAGTTTGTGGGCTCTGGGGTCGGCCCCCTTCATCTTGGGAAGTGATCTGACCGCAAGCGTGGTGAATGCATACGGAACTAGCAGTAACCTCAATCCCATCGACCGCAGTATGCTCATGAACCGGCAGGTCATCGAGGTGGATCAGGACGCGATCGACGCATCGAGAATCTCTATCACTGGGACCTCCCAAATATTCTCAAAAATTGAAACCAGAGGTGATGGCATCGTAGGGCTATTCAACACCAACACCAATCTAAAGGTACCAAATGAAACAATCTCGACCACGGCTCATGCGATGGGTCTCCCCGCAGATGCAAGAGGTTATCTAGTACAAAACCTCTGGTCCGGGCAGTCCTGGAAGATCTCAAGTGCTGGAAAAATAACTGCCAGCGTTTCCTCGGAAGGGGTAGCCCTCTTTCGAGTTACCCCTATCGGCCAAAGCTGAACATAGTTCAGTGGAAAAGAAATTTCTTTCTAGCCTCAGCAATAGTGAGATCTAAATTAGTGCCAGTCCTTGGGCGTAAACTGAAAGATTTTTCGATCTCTTTGATTATCAATTTTTCAATCAGGACCGAACCAGTTTTCCCGAGCATCTGTCGAAGCTGATCGATCATTATACTCGGTCGCGATTGAAAATCCTCCCGGGATAAGCCATGAATATCTGTAAGCTGATAGTAAATGGCCGCCCTTGAACCTGGTCCAAAAACATCGAGGGCTCTGTCTATGCAATCGATAATCCGGGCATTGAAACCTTTATCCTGTGATGGGTTCAGGACAATGAAGGTACCAAGGTATCTGCTTCTTAAAAAATTTTCAGATACGTTTTCCCGGGGTGGCAAGAAATTGAATAAGTGAAGAGGGTTCTCCAACATTTCGCCGCTCACAGAATTAGAGCAGCCTATAAGGAAGATTCTTCACAAGACTGAGTCAATCCGAGAAAGACTACTTAGCTGATATTCTCAGCCTTTTCCCGGAGCTCCATGTTCCCCAGCTGGATGTCCCTGCGCTCTGTCAGCACTTCGCTTTTCATAAGCGGCACAAGCAGACCCCGGAAGGTTTCTGTTCGGATCACCGTGGTTCCGGTGCCTTCCACGTGCGGAACTATCTGGAATAACGTCTCTTTCTCGAACAACCCCGGAATGAGGAACCTTCTTTGTTTCCATCCCAGCTCGCTATTGAAACTCAAATGAATGAGCTCTGCCCTTGCTACCTTGCCCTTACTGCGGAGAATTCCGAACGGGATCCGCCGCAGATCAACCGTCCCAGAGCTGGGGCTTGTTACCTCCTTGGTCGCCCTAATTCTCTGAATGCTGATGATCTGAGACCACAACCTTTCCGGGGTCGCAAAAATCTGAATTTCGCATCTCAGCTCCTTTTTGGTCCTTCCCTGATCGATTATTTCGCAACGGGGTACTTTCCGGTGAACTAGTAGACCTTCGTTGGACTCGGTCGTAGCAGAATTTGTACTACGAATCTCTTCAACCGCACTCGCGGCCCTCGTCATTCCTCTGTAACCATAAAAAAAGGGCATTTTCTGTGAAATCGCCACTCTCTTCAGGACACTTGGCGAGAAATAAACGATTGTTTGTATAAGAAAACACGCAGTTATTCCTCTGGAAGATTGTTCTTGATAGAGAGAGCTCCCGCCGCTTGATTCGAATTCTCAATCCAGAAAGCAACTCGACTCGATTCATATCTGACCTCCTTGTTTTCATCCCCTCCGGCGAGGACTGTTGGGAAATGGCGAGGCTATCGAGACGGAATGGGTTGCGCACTCCTATCGTGCGAGTCCACTTTCAAGTATTCCGGACCTACCGGCTACAAAGCTCTCCGACAATGTATGGCGAGATCTGTGGCAGGACTTCTTTGGAACCAAAGCCGACAAACAGAAGTCGCTGTTTGTTTTTTCCATGCTACTTCTCATAGCGGGCTTTTTCATTTTGTCCTCGGTCAGTCTTTCCATGGATATCATTGTGGGATTGCTTCTGGTCGGCTTCGGTATCTACGGAGGAGTTCGATGGACTAGACAATTTCTGAAGGAAATAGTCTGAGAACAACTTCTCGATACCCAGATTGCAGCTCAGTTGAGACCGAATCTTGACTAGGACGTTTCCATCACGGGGCTCGTATCCCAACCCACGAAGAAAAGCACTCTGAACATTTCTACGATCGAGGGACTGGTAATCAATAGGGCAGTTTCCTCTGTGGGAGGTCCAGCCTCGCCTGGAGCTGATTCTGGAATGATCATTACTTCGCTCCGGTCTACAATGCAGACCCCAGCCGAGTTGATGCTATCCAGGTGTCTTACCTCGGACGCGACCTCTTTGAATTGAGCTGCGTTCGAATTCGACACCGGAGTGAAAATCCGAACACTGACACCTTCCTTTATTTTCTTGGAAATCTCCTCCATTTCCCGCATCAACAGCAGCTTGGCTGAGCCTCGATCGACGGCAGCGACGAGGATTTCAGTCTGAGCTCCTGCGAGCAATTGAGTCCATTTTTCAGAGATGGCTTTCTGACCTGAAATGATTTGGATCTTGTTCTCACTGGAGACATTTTTGCTTCCGTTTTGCTGATGGAGCTTGAGAGTTTCCGTGGCTTTGCGCAAATTCGAGAGGGCTTCGGAGTGTGCCCTAACATTTTCTGCTTCCTGCCTTTGCAACTTCTCCACAACGGTCTCCAGAGATCTGGCCTTGAACTTCATGGGTTTGCTGATTATACCCTCCACCATATCCCTGGATTGGAGTGTTTTTAGATCGTGATACACGTCCAGCCTATGGAGCCCTAGCTTGGCTGCTACCTCCCCAGCCTTCGAAGTACCCATCTCTAGAAGAGCAAGATAGATTGTAGCCTCCCGCTCAGGAACACCGAGCAAAACCAGGCCAGCTGTAGTAGATGCTACCGGGTCCGAGGAAAGAGTTTCCAAATAGCTTCACTACCTTTGATCTAAAAAATCGAAAATTGTTATCAAATATTCTCTTGCTAACTCCAAGTGAGTTTTTGATCTAAGGGAATTCGCACCCACAAAAATCGATTTTGTCTGAAATCTGGAGGTTTTGTCTGACCGGCGTCAGGACCCATCCCCTCATCTGGCCAATATGGATGGTCAGATTTTCCCGCGATTCCAAAAACCTTGCGTTCTGCA
>JASHXQ010000034.1 GCA_030043455.1 Nitrososphaerales archaeon
GGAACAAGTACTCCTTAGGCGGAACGGAAAGCAAAAGTTCGTACCATCTTCCCGTGAGCAATTGGATTAGTGGGAGGGGGCCCCTCAGCTCAAACCCACACGCGTGCGAGAGAGTAAAATCAAATACAAATTCTAGATCTCCGGCGTTTCCGGGCTATCGTTTTATAGCCACGATTTCATTCCGAGGGAAGCTAGAGCATCCCTATGTTCTGTCCGAAGTGCGGTAAACAAGTGAGTGATGACGCTGTCTTTTGTCCGAATTGCCGGGCGCAGTTGAAAGCTACTGATACCACCAATGCCTCTGTACAAGCGGCCCCGATGGGTGGTTCTCAGGTAGCTTCACCCCCTATGGCCGCCGGTGCAGGTGCCTGGGGTCTGCCCATGCTCTTTACTGCTAACTACGTGCCCGGCTACAAGATCGACAGGGTCCTCGGGATCACTTACGGCATTACCGTGAGGTCCAGGGGCCTCGGTGGAAACATCATCGCCGGCTTGAGAACGATCGGGGGCGGAGAAATCAAAGAGTACACGGAACTCGCTCACCAGGCTCGCCAGCAGGCTCTGGACAGACTGCAAGAACACGCCCGGGGGATGGGTGCCAACGCTGTGATCAGTGTGATGTTTGATTCGACCGAAGTCGGAAATACAATGGATGAGATCATCGCTTTTGGGACGGCAGTCGTGATCTCTCCGAGCGACGGAACGTCCGCCCAGTTCGTGAAGTTGAACTAGCGAACTGTAACGCTCTTTGCCAGATTGCGTGGCCGGTCCGGGTCATGCCCTAAAGTTACCGCGAGCTGATACGCAAGGATCTGTATTGGAATGATCTGGCAGATCGGGTTGAGCTCTTCATTCTCGGGAACCCGGATGAAAAAGTCAAACGCATCGATCTTCGAGGGGCCAATTCCGATAAGATAACCCCCGCGACTTTTTACTTCCATCGCGTTGGAGAGGATCTTGGATTCCGTGTCCTTCGAGACGAACACGATCACGGGAGTTCCCTTGCCGATCAGAGAAATCGGTCCGTGCTTCAATTCTCCTCCGGCAAAAGCCTCTGCGTGAATGTAGGAGACTTCTTTGATCTTCAGCGCGGCTTCGAGAGCGGTCGCGTAGAGAGAACCGCGGCCCAGTACGAAAATATGCTCGGAAGTAGAGAGGCGGTCCGAAAGTTCCCGGATCATCGTCCTCATGTTCCGGGAGGTGAGGTTGTAAACCACGTTCCAGAGGTACTTCAGCTCCCTCACACCCTCATCGTATTTTCCGGCCAGGGAGAAGGCGAGAAGAGTGAGCACCGCGAGCTGCGCGGTGTAGGTCTTCGTGGAAAGCACCGAGACCTCTGGACCGGCATTGATGAACAAGGAATGATCAGCAAACTGCGTCGCTGACGAACCCATGACATTGACGATGGAAATGATCTGGCAGCCCTTCTGCTTTGCAGTCTTTATCGCATCCAGCACGTCAATCGTCTCCCCGCTCTGGGTGACCGCGATGACTAACGTGTCTTCCTTCAAAAAGTCCTCATATGCCGAGAATTCACTCGCGAGCACTGTGTTGATGTGGAACGATGCCAGCTGGGAAAAGAGATAACTTACAGAAAGACAGGCGTGGTACGAGGATCCGCATCCAATGAGAAAGACTCCTCTCGCTTTCCGGATCTTCGCCGTGATCTCTTCGATGGTCTGCCTGTCCTGCGAGGCAGCTCGCTGAATGGTCTCGACCTGTTCTGAAATTTCCTTCAGCATAAAGTGGTCGAATTCACCCTTCGCGGCGTGCTCGATATCCCAGGAGACGCTCTGCACCGGTCGATCCACCTTCTTGCCATTTCGGAAATCCACAATTTCATAGGTTCTGCGTGCACCGTCCGGCTGGGAGATCACCACGGTGTCTCCATCGTAGAGATACACGACGTCTTTGGTGCGATCGAGGAACGCTGGAATGTCACTCGCGAGAAAATAACTATTCTCCGGCCCGATGCCTAAAACTAACGGCGAACCATTCTTCGAACCGACGATGGTCTTCGAGTCTGCATCGATTATGACAAGAGCAAAGTTTCCCTCCAGAGACTGGAAGGAATTCAAAGCTGCTTGAACAAAATTCACGCCGCGGATCCGCATCCAGTACTCTACCAGATTGGGGACAATCTCCGTGTCGGTTTCGCTCGAAAAGTGGAACCCTTCCGACTCTAGCTGAGCTTTGAGATCCTTGTAATTCTCGACGATCCCGTTGTGAATTACTGCAATCTTTCCATTGTTGGAGATGTGAGGATGCGCATTGTTCTTGGTAACTCCACCGTGGGTGGCCCACCGAGTATGCGCGATGCCAATCGA
This sequence comes from Nitrososphaerales archaeon, assembly GCA_030043455.1. The sequence continues at coordinate 2,328 of JASHXQ010000034.1, forward strand.
ACCTTTGAGATCGAGAAAATTCACTTTTTCGTGGATTTCCAGCACCTTGCCGATGTCTTTCTTCAGGGCGAACTGAGAATTACCATCAATCGTGAGAATCCCGGCCGAATCATACCCCCTGTACTCCAGCCGCTTCAAACCTTCAAGCAGAATGGGAGCCGCGTCTTCAGCGCCGGCGTAAGCGATGATACCGCACATTGTGATAAAACAAGGATTCTCGGTCGCTTCTTTGATATATAACTATACTATTTTACTACTCGATATTTTTACAATGGATGCAAAGGAAGAGCTTATTCTAGGTTCCACTGATTAGCTCGTCCTGAAAATGGCCTTTGTCCGGACAGATTCGGGGTCAAATAGTCCCATAGTATTAACCAAAGATCCGGATGTTGAAGGAATTTTTTGAATTCGCTAATTTCCAAAAAGCGATCTATGTCGCCTTTAGATCCTCCAGTATCACATTAGCAGCGTTGTAACCAGCTGCGAGGAAAATGCTTCCTCCTGGATGGCAGGACGAGCTGCACATGTACAATCCCCTAATCGGAGTTCTATAATCAGCATATCCTCGAATCGGCCGATTGATTCCAGACTGGTCGTAATCCATCCTCCCGAGGCTCCAGCTTCCAGTACGCATGCTCACGATTTTTCTTTCGTACTCGTACGGATGATAGATGTACCGGGCAATGACGTTTTCTTTCTTCATATTGGGGGCATATGATTCCCATTTTTGGAGTACCCGGTCGGCGTAGTCATCCATCATGCCCTCCATTCTCTCCTTACCTCCATTGAGCTTGTCCGTGTTGGGCATTTCGCGATAGCAAATGGCGATGTGCTTTCCCGGCGGGGCGTAACTGGGATCAAATAGAGTATTCACGCCGGCTTCATACCGTGCATTTTCCGGAATGTCACCCCCGTTGATCGAATCAAGCTCTTCCTTGAGATCGCCATAATTTTCATAACCAATCGCTTGGCTCCAGCCCTTGTCAATTGCATGATCTTTCGTCTTGAATTTCGGCGCCTGGTTGAGCTCGAAATGGAAATTGATCAACGAGTTTCCCCGGTAGTCAAAGCGTTTCACGCGATCTTTGATTGAAGAATCCAGAATTCCATCCTCCA
>JASHXQ010000035.1 GCA_030043455.1 Nitrososphaerales archaeon
AGCGTAGTAAAGGACTCATCATCCTTAAGCAGGGTCGCCGCTGCCACTCCCACGCTGAGGTCCGCTAGATCGGTTAATATTCCACCATGGACGGTTCCCATTGGATTGTAAAATCGCGAGTCTACCTTCATCGTTGCAACTGCCGTACCTTCTCCCACACTCTCTAGCCTTATTCCTAGAGTTGTTGCTATCGGGGGTGGATCTGCCTTGCCGCTTGCGATAAAGTGCATCCTGTCTCTCAAAGAGGATTCCATCTGTTCTCACATTGCTTATGAAACAAGACACCTGTGGTCTGCTCTAATACGTTATTGCCAAGTTGTTGCGAGAAAATGACAGCATAAGCAGGAAGCTTTTCATTTTCATTTTCCCCGCTTCGCTTGAAAATTGCCCTCGATCATCGAAGCACAAAATCTCACCAAAGTCTATCCCCCAAAGACCAAAGCGGTGGACGATGTTTCCTTCGCGGTGGACGAAGGGGAGGTTTTCGGGTTCCTCGGTCCGAACGGCGCCGGAAAGACAACCACAATCAAGATGTTGACTACCCTCGCTTCCATTACTTCGGGATCTGCGAGCGTGGCAGGTTTCGATGTCGCGAAGGATCCTTCTGACGTGAGGAGGAGTATCGGCGTTGTGCCACAGGAGCTGACAGCAGACGACGAGCTCAAGGGAATAGAGAATCTGGTGCTTGCGGCAAGATTGCATCATGTACCTGGTTCTGAAATCGACACGAAAGCGAAGGATCTCCTGAAACTTTTCGATCTCGAGGAAGCTGCGACTAGACGGGTTCGGACTTACTCTGGAGGTATGAGGCGGAGATTGCAGATGGCGATGGGCCTCGTCCACTCTCCCAAGGTACTGTTTCTGGACGAACCCACGCTGGGTTTGGACATTCAGACCCGTACAAAGGTCTGGGATTATATCATCCGGCTAAACAAAGATCGGGGCCTCACCGTTTTCATGACTACCCATTACCTGGAAGAGGCAGACGGCCTTTGCAAGCGAATCGCGATCATCGACCACGGGGTTATCAAGGTCTCAGATTCGCCGGCGCGTCTGAAGGAAAAGTATGGTGGTGATGTTCTCACAATCTCTGTCAGCGGAGACTCTGATCTTACAGATTTCCTCAAAACCGTTCCCGACGTGTCCGACGTCACTCGGGAGGGACGGATCTACAAGATGAAACTCCCAAGAACGGAGAGAGCTCTTCCGGTTATCATCGAGGGGGTTACAAAACGCGGCCTGACGATTACAGAAATCTCTTTCGCAAGGCCGAAACTGGATGATGTCTTTCTCGAGGTCACCGGACGATCCATGAGGGAGGATGAAGGCGGAGGCGAGGAAGCCTGGGTGCAGAACCTGAATATGGAGAGGGCGGCCAACTAAGATGATCGCCGGAGATCTAATTGCCCTAACTGGAAGAGCCTTGCGAAAGTGGATCCGGAATCCCGCAGCTGTTCTGCCCGGATTTTTCACAGCGCTGTTCTACCTAGCGTTGTTCGGGAACTCCTTCAATCCCACCAGCCTCATCCCCTCCAACATTGCAGGGTTTCAGCTGTCTTCCAGTGAACTTGCCTCGATCAAAGCGTCTATCCTCACTCAGACCTTCGGTGGCGCCCTGACCTACATTTCGTATCTGACTGCGGGAATCATCTGCCTCATTCTAGTTTTCAACATGGCTTTCGGAGGAATTGATCTCGTTCTAGATCGCCAGCTGGGATTTCTCAATACCCTGCTCACGGCTCCCATTTCCCGCGCGTCGATCTATTTTTCTGGAGTACTGCAGAACATGGTGAAAGCGATGTCCCTCGCGTTTCTGACATTCATCATCGCGGTCCTCTTGCCAAACGGGCTGAGTCTCGGCAAGGGTTTCGGAATCTTGGAACTTGTGGGAGTTTTCGGGGCGTTCGCCCTGCTCGCTTTTGCTCTCTCGTGTGTTTTCACAGCTCTCGCTCTCTCTGTGAAAAGCATCGATTCTTTAGTCGCGATCGTAAACTTCGCTACCTTTCCACTGGTGTTCACCAGTACGGCGCTTTTTCCGGAAGCCGGGTTTCCGAGCTGGCTATCCGCGATCTCCAAGGGTAATCCCATCACGTGGGCGACAGACACCGCCCGGCTATTGATGATTAACGGGAGCTCCTTCACTTCCAGCCAGGTATCCACACTGGGCAGTTACGGAGCCTACCTCGTGGTGTTTGCCCTCGTTATGGCGATCCTGGGCTATGTGGCTGCCCGAAAAGCTCTCGCTCCGGTTTGAACTGAGATCCATAATCGATTCCTGCAATCGACAATGGGGAAGTGGCCCTCAGTGCAAAGATATCACTAAATCCTTCCGAATCTGATGTGTTCTTGCCAGAAATGACCTCTGCCGAAATTGGAGATAATTCCAATCAGGAGACTCGAAGATTAGAGGCAATAATGTTCACCGATATCGTGGGATATACATCATTCACCCAGGCTAATGAAGAGCTGGCCCTAAAGACGCTCGAAAAACACAATCAACTTCTCAGGGCTTCGTTGCAAAAATATCATGGAAGAGAAGTAAAGACGATCGGTGACTCTTTTCTTGTAGAATTCGACAGTGCTCTCGACGCGTTCAATTGCGCAATTGAAATTCAAGAATCACTTCGAAACTACGACATCGTCTCGGAAGAGGACCAGAAGCTCAGGCTTAGAATTGGAATTCATTTAGGCGATGTGGTACGCAAGGGAAACGATATCCTCGGCGATGCAGTCAACATCGCTTCAAGGATCGAGCGGCTGGCCGTCCCTGGAGGAATTTGTATCACGGAGCAGGTATACGCTCAGATACACAACAAGACCCAGTACAAGTTGCAGCAACTTCAGAAAGTGGATCTAAAAAATGTGAGCTTCGAGACGAAAATTTTCTCGGTCGTTTTGCCCGGGGGTGACGATGCGCCAGCGCAGCGGATCGATTATGGTGTCGAAGCGAAGAATAGTAGGGGAGAGAAACTCAAGGTCGCCGTACTGCCGTTTTCTAACTTTAGCCCCAGCCCTGAGGATGCCTACATTGCTGATGGAATGACGGAGGAGATCATTACCTCGCTTTCGGGGATCAGCACCCTCAGCGTAATATCCAGAACATCAGTTATGGGCTACAAGGGAACAACGAAGAAACTAAGGGAAATTGGAAAGGAGCTCGAGGTTGGTTCAGTGCTTGAGGGAAGTGTTCGAAAGGCAGGCAATAGAATAAGAATTTCCGCTCAGTTGATCGATGTTTCAAGTGACAAACATCTATGGGCTCAAAATTACGACAGGAACTTGGATGATATTTTTGAAATTCAAAGCAATATCGCATCTAACATTGCGGAGCAGCTTAGGATAAGACTGGTCGAACCCGAAAAACTCAGAGGGGATTCTAGCGACATCGACGCGTACACGACGTACATGAAGGCGATGCAGCTGCTTTACGAGAATGACGAGACCAGTTTAAGGCGAGCAATTGATCTGTTAGAACACGCAGTGACAAAAGATCCGACCTTTGCCCGCGCGATTGCGGGCCTATCTAATGCGTGGACATCGATGGGAGTCCTCCACTACGAAGATTGGACCAGTTCGCTCAAGAAAGCAAGTGATTATGCCAATAGAGCTGTTGAATTAGCACCCGAATGCGATGATGCGCATTCTGCGCTATCCCAAGTTTACAGTTCACTCGACAGGTTCGAGGAAGAAACCTTGGAGGCTAAAAGGGCGATTCAGCTTAATCCGAGTAATTCTATCGCTCATCTTCATCTTGGGATGGAGGACTTCTTCAATGCTGATCGAAGAGAAGAGGGCTTGAAGGAGCTTGAAAGGGCTCGCGAACTCGACCCTTTAACCGGGGCGTCAGCAGTGCTGGGATTCGCGTACGATCTCGTAGGAAGGCAAAAAGAAGCTCGCGACCTTCTTTTGAAGCGGCAATATCTTGAACCAAGGGATGGTTCGGTCTACGATGACACTGCCAACCATTATTTCATGCTTGGAGATTTTCAGAAAGCGAGGGAGGCGATAGATGACGGCCTAAAGATTGATCCAAGTAACAAAGAACTAGAGATTTCTCTCGGCATGTGGTTTGCAATGACTGGAGACCGAGAAAATGCCAAACGCGTCTTAGGCGATCTCTTGAAGTCCGAGGATGAGACTAACCGACTGAATGCTGCTCTTTACATCGGCGCAGCCTTGGGAGACCTGGACGAAGCGTTCAAAGCTCTGATGAGATTAGCAGAGACGCACGCTTGGCCATATCATGTCAGATTGTACCCGTTTTTTGAAAATTTGCGAAAAGATCCTCGTTTCAAAGAATTTTGTGAGAAGGTCGGAATCCCAATGACGAGATGAATCCGAATTAGAGGAACCAACAGTCAGCGTAACAATTTTGCAAATACTGAAAGCAAAAAATCAAGTTTCAGTATGATTGAAATATCCTTCAAAAAAAATCGGCTACGGCTTGTTCTCTATTCCACGACGGCGAGTCCGCAGAGTAGTTTTCGTCTCTTTAGTTGTCCTATTCCTCCTGGTATCCCCATCTGTGATGCAAAATGCCAAAGCACAGTCAATCGTAACGATCATCGGAGGTCTTGGAACAGGCCCCTATCGGCTCGCTATCGATTCTAATACTGGAAATATTTACGTCTCCAACAACGGCGGAACGAGTGTGTCAGTGATTTCCGCGGCTTCGAACAAAGTAACATCCAGTGTCACAGTGGCATCATATCCGAACGGCATTGCTTTCGACTCAGCCAACGGGGAGATTTACGTGACACTGCCGACGGCCAACTCGGTTGTTGCCATTTCTCCAAGTAGCGATAGCGTAATTGCCACGATCCCGGTAGGTAGTGGACCCCGGGGAATTGCGTTCGATTCCTTAAACGGAGACCTGTATGTGGCAAACTTGAACGACGGTAATGTTTCAGTGATTGACGGATCCACTAACGCGGTCATCACGAACATTACAGTGGGAACCAGCCCGCGAGGGGTGCTGTTCGATCCATCCACTGGTGACATTTACGTTTCCAACAGGGACTCTAATTCGATCTCGGTTATTGCAGGCTCTAGTAACTCCGTTGTAGGTAATGTGGCGGTGGGCTCGGAACCGCTGGACATGGCATTGGACACTGCGAGTGGGAACATCTACGTTGCTGACCAGGAAGCAAACAATGTCACGGTGATCTCCCCATCATCTTACTCCGTCGTTGCGACTATCGGTGTGGGTGTGCAGCCTTTCGCAGCAGCGTATGCTCCTACCGACGGAGATATCTACGTAACAAATACAGGTAGTAGCTCGCTATCAGTTATTTCCGGCACTAACAATACCGTCATTCATACAATGAATGTCGACACCTCGCCTGTTGGAATTGTCTTCGACAGTGCGAACGGCGAGCTTTACGTGGCGATTTCGGGCTTGGCTCAGGTAGAAGCAATATCGACGACAAACTCCTCGTCCAGCGGCTCCACCTCATCCTCCTCTTCCTCGAGTCCATCCAGTAGCTCCGCGAGCCTGTCCTCGACAAGTTCTTCGAGCAGTTCGAGTGCGATCCCGACTAGTAGCAGCAGTTCTAGTAGTGTATCTTCAACAAGTAGTAGCAGTAGTTCCTCGAGTTCTTCGATATCACTCGGCGACTATCTTGCTGTAATCAGTGTGGTTCTGCTTGTTGGGGTTTCTTCTCTTATTGTGGTGCGGAGAGGTTCGTCGAAGGCGCGAACTGCCTAACTACCTTCTAGCTGAAACTGCCCGAGTTCTGTTAGCCCAATCACGAAAAGAGCCGCGAAATGAAGTTGAAAGAAAGTACAGCTTCCTCTTCGCCGGCTGGCAAATCAGCCTCTCAGCAGATCGACGCGATAATCAAGGAGTCGGACGATTGGCGAGGGAAGAGATTGTCACAGCTTCGCGCTTTGATCAAGAAAGCTGATGCTGATATAATTGAGGAAGTGAAGTGGAAAAAACCCAGCAACCCCCTGGGAGTCCCGGTCTGGTCTTATAGTGGAATTATCTGCGTGGGAAATTTGCTCAAGACCGCCGTGAGACTGACCTTTCCAAAAGGCGCCAAGATGAAGGATCCAAAGAAGCTCTTCAATACGCGCCTAGATAGCAAGACCGTTCGAGCAATCGACTTTCACGAAGCTGACAGTGTGAATCAAGCCGCATTAAAGGCGCTGATTCTCGAAGCTGTGAAGCAGAACTCATCCAAAGCACGCTAGTGATAATCCTGGAGTAAGCTTGCCGCCCACTTACTGATACAATCTTCCCTTTTGCCTTTTTAATAGGGAAATACTTCCGAGCCGCCATGATTTACGAGTGGAGAGTCTATGAAATCATTCCCGGAAAAAGGAAGGCGCTCAACGAGAGATTCGCAAATGATACCATAAGACTGTTTGAAAAACACGGCATGAAAGTGGTAGGTTTCTGGGAGAACCTCGTCGGCGGATCTACGAACACGCTGTACTACATGTTAGCTTTCAGAGATTTAGGTCATCTGGAAAGTGCATGGAACAGTTTCAAACTGGATCCCGAGTGGATCGAGGTGGTAGCATCGAGCGAAAAGGACGGACCCCTTGTGGTTCACGAACATAACATCGCGTTGTCGCCCACGGACTATTCTCCCATGAAATGAGCCTAATCACCGATCGATTCGACTTCGTCTAGTTCCTCGTCTTCTTGCTCTATCTTTTCGTCTTTCTTTTCTTCATTGGTCTCGATGCTATCGTCCTCTGATTCTTCTTCCATTTCGAGCTGCTCGTCCGATTCACCGCGTTCGTCTTCTTTCTGACTCATAGAAGGTCACTCAATCTTTCTCATAATTAGTCGAGACAATAATATTTCCCTCTTCAAGGGTTTCGCTCTTGGCTCTTGATTCTCCAGTTGTGCTTCCCTTTGATCAAAGTACGAGTGGGCATTCTTCCTTGGATTTCGCAAGTTATCAAAAATATTCGAAAGGAGAACAAAAAAAGAGAAGCTAAAATTACCCAATTCTCAGATTAAGAGGTAGCTTGGCAAAAAAGGAAAAATCAATTCCACTTGCCGGTAGCGATAGATTTCCTGTAAGTGGGGCAAGAGAGATCGGGCCGGTCGACCCGAAGGAGACTTTTCAGATAACAGTGATTCTAAAGTCATCTCCTCATTCGAAGGGTAAGTCTCCTGAAGTCTTGGGGGGTCTTCCGCTAAAGGAAAGAAAATACCTTTCCAGGGAAGCCTTGGCCAATTCGAGAGGAGCTTCGCTCGAAAATATTGAAAAAATTAGGGCATTCCCGAAAAAGCAATCTCTCCGGATTGTTGAAGTAAGCACTGCTCACAGAATGATCATTCTTTCAGGAACTGCCTCACAGTATATGGAAGCCTTCCAAGTTCCACTGAAACGCTACGAGCATCCGACTGGTAAGAAAATCTTTCGAGGACGCTCCGGTCCCATTTATGTTCCAGAGTCGCTTTCGGGAGTTATCCTTGCGGTACTCGGTCTCGATAATCGACCTCAACTTTCACCCCATTTCAGGAAGCTCCGGCCGGCTCAGGCGGTGACAACGTCGTACACTCCCTTGCAAATGGCCAAGCTTTACGATTTTCCGACGGGGGTCGATGGCACTGGTGAAACGATCGGAATTATCGAGCTTGGCGGAGGCGAAACTCCCACGGATCTTTCTACTTATTTCAGTAGTCTGGGGATTCCAGTTCCCAAGATAGTGGTCATTCCAGTCGATGATGCGACAAATTCTCCTACAGGAGATCCCACAGGACCAGATGGCGAAGTGATGCTTGACATTGAAATTGCCGGAGGCATCGCTCCCGGAGCTACGATCGCGCTCTACTTTGCGCCCAATACGGACCAGGGATTTGTGAATGCGATCTCAACGGCAGTGAATGACGGCCAGAACAAGCCCTCTGTCATCTCGATAAGCTGGGGAAGTGCAGAAAGTACTTGGACGGCACAGGCGATGGACTCCCTCAACGAGGCTCTGCAGGACGCGTCCTCGGTTGGGGTTACTGTGTGCTGTGCCTCGGGGGACGGCGGATCCTCTGACGGAGTCACCGACGGAAAGGCTCACGTCGATTTTCCCGCATCCTCCCCATTTGTCTTGGGTTGCGGCGGAACCCGAATTATATCGACCGCCCGTGGAAATCTGAACGAGGTGGTCTGGAATGACACCGCTCAAGGAGGAGGGGCTACTGGTGGTGGAGTAAGTGACGTATTTTCTCTCCCATCGTGGCAGAGTGGTGCCAAGGTCCCACCATCAGCGAATCCCGGAGGTAAAGTCGGACGCGGAGTACCAGACGTTTCAGGAGACGCCGATCCCTCAACCGGCTATGCTGTAAGAGTCGATGGACAAGATCAAGTATTTGGTGGAACGAGCGCTGTCGCTCCCCTTTGGTCTGGACTGGTAGCGTTGCTGAACCAGAAATTAGGGCAGGCGATTGGTTTCGTGAATCCCTTGGCTTACCAGAAATTATATTCCGCAAGTCCAAGCACCGACGACTTCCACGATATTACGAGCGGCAACAATGGAGTCTATAGTGCCGGAGTAGGATGGGATCCCTGCACCGGACTAGGGAGTCCGGATGGGCAGAAGATATTAGATTCCTTGCTTTCGTCATCGTGAGCTTGTAGCTTGAGGGATGCAGATCAGCTCCCCTTCATTTGTCGGAATCGCGCACTTTGATTCGGAATCCCGCCTTGATTTCCAGATTTCGATCATTGTGGCTCTCCTCTTTTTGTAATTCGGTTTTCCCCACTGAATAACGAGAGCCAAAAGCGTCCGCATAGACCTTGGAAAACTGTGCTCCGAAAAGAAGAAACAAATTCATGACGTAAAGCCACAACAACAAGATCATCAGGGCACCAGCCGTTCCTGCGAGTGTCGTGACTCGGAATAAACTGAGATACACTCCGAAGAGATAATTGAGGGCTGTGAAGACGATCGCAGTCACGGTCGCGCCGAGCCATACATCACTCCATCTGACATTTGTCTCGGGAAGCATTTTGAAAATGATCGCAAATAGCAGAACGCCCAGGCCTAGGGAAAGCAGCACTTGAAGAGACCTCAAAAGCAGCGGAGCTAGGCTTCCGATCAAAGGTCTGACAAGGAACACCGTCGCCCCCAAGAGTACAGTGGAAATTGTGGTCGACGTAAGCACCACTAGGGATAAGCCAATGATCAACGAGAAGGGGAACGCTTTTTCTTTTACAGTCAGCACTAGACCTCCCTTCAAGGGTGGGACCTCCCAGATGGAATTCAGAGTTTTTTGCAGGACCGAGAAGGCACCCACAGCCCCGGAAACCGCAAACGCCACTCCTATCAGAGACCCGAAGAAAGAGGTTAAAGGATTAGCCGCATTTTGGAGCAGCTGAGCAACGAGACCGCTGACTGATGGCCCGGCAAACGCGCTGATCTGATTTCCTAATTGTTGGAAGGCTTGATGTTGCCCGTAAATCCGGGCGAGGACCGCAACAGCAATCAACGCGAGAGAGGGCAAGGGCAGGACAATAAAAAACGTGAGAGCAGCAGCTGACAGACTGGCATTCTGCTTCTTCCACTTCGTCAGAGTAACATTGAGAAGTTTTGCGAGCTCCTGCTTGTTCATCCGAACATGCGTCTTCTATTACTTCACTTGCCAAACAGGAGGAATAGCTCAGACTAGCAACTCTATCGTAGCAGGAAGGCTGTTGATAGCCAGCGCTCGGGTTTTGGTAACATAATGTAGTATGGTTGGGCTGGCATCCGCACCTATTGTTACTACTCCCTTTCCCCTGTACGACACTGTGAGAGTAAGTCCCAGTCTCTTACAGGTGTCCGAGATCGTCTTGACCATTCCCAATTGGCCGGCCTTTTTCTTTCCCTTCTCCCCGGCTTTCTTTTCCCGTCCTGGAATGGATACGGACGATAGCTCACCCCGCAACTGGATCACCCTCTTGATGAACTGCTTGTCCTCGATGTCTAGATCTACTCGTTTACCCTCCACGTTGATTCTCAGGACCTCCAGATCTCCCGTGAAGACGCGAACCTTGTCGAATTGCTCCATCCCTTGAGAGTCGCCGATCCCATCACAACTTTCTGCTCGGTGCATCGCATTCTCACCAACATGGTTCTTCAGAACGTTGAAGCTGATCTCGCCGGCGACTTCTAGCTGCTGGTCTCTAATGGTGATTCGAACGTCCGGAATTACAACTCGAAGATTTGATTTATCACCTACCAGCTTTTCTATAATCTTGGCCAGATGTTCGGGAGTCCATTTCGAAAGTAAGTCACGCTTTAGTTGCATCTGACTCTCTACTGTCATTTCTGCACTCCATCCATCTGTGCCGTTTTTATGCGCACCAATCTCTCATGGTTAGCCTCTGCTGTTTTAACTTCCACCTGCAAAAATTTACCTAAGAATGTTCTGAAGAAATTTTCTATCCGGCTACACTCTAATTTATTTTTAGAGTGGGAAACAGAGCACCATCAGAAGTTTCGATTTTTAGGCTGGTTCCATCCGAGTTCTTATTGCTCTGAACTATCGGATGGCGCGAGATAGTGCTCATTGCCGTCCGGATCCCGTATGGTCGCATACCAACCCCATGGAGCTTTTTCGGGCTGATGAGAAAATTCAACACCCCTAGACTCCAGCCTTTTGCACTCGGCTACGAAATCGCCTGGTATGGCTAGAACGATCCCTGAGGGTCCCGGTTCCATGGGGATCGGTTTTGGCTGGTTTTCGGAAGCCTGGCAAAGATGGAGATTACTCCCTCTTCCGGCTACTCCGCCCACGGTGACCCAATGATCATCGTTAGCAGTAAGCACTAATCCCAGTCCTTCCGTGTACCACTTCTTGGAAGCTTCACGATCAGAAACGACGATTGGAACACTAACAACCCACGGAGTTTCATTTTTACCGTCTTTGTCCGATGGCAATTTTTTCGATTCTACAATTTTTCTGTTTCCCGATGCAAAAAATGTTACCGAAAAATCTCTTGGAAGAATCTGCCTAGATGATCATTGATTCAAAGTTTACCGGCCACATCGAAATTCAGAGTAAAAACTGAAGTATCGGCTGGACTTTTTCGATAAGTTACGTGAAAACCCATGGTATACATTTTGGATGAAGGAAGCGAATTCGATGCGCCGATCGACAAGGTGTGGAAGTACCTCTCTTCGCAAGATCACGTGCACCAGAGTGTCAAGATGTTGAATAGAGAATTGACTGGAAATTCTGTGACGCTGACGAGTGAACGGAATGTAATGGGAAAGACTGTCGTGGTAAAAATCAGAAACACCCTCTATCCTCCCTTTGGATTTGTGCAGGAATTTCTTGAGGGACCGATGCAGGGCTCAAGAGCATTCGAATATTACATCCCGAAGGGAAGCAAGACGGGAGTAACTGTCGTGGGAGATTATTTGATGCCTGGAGTTTCGGATCAAGCCATACGAGATGCAATCAGTGCCCAATCAGAGAAATCGTTCGAAGAAGACAATGCTAACCTAAAAGCGTTGAAGTGAGATGTATGTAACTTTTCACTCTTTTTCGAGAATTCGCAACGTCCTATTTACCGTGGTAAGTTGTTAGGCTCCTGAATCCCCTTTCTAAAAAATGCTGGAGTCACAGAGTTTCATGGGGCTGGCTTTGCTAGCCGGTGACGGTTTATCTTGCTGCGATATCTTGATCAGATTCGCTCCTTTTATTTTCGATAGTTTCTTTCCACTTTGCATAGTTGGGAGCTTTTTCATAGCGACAAGGAGCCCTGGAGGGAATTACACCCTCAGGTAGAATTGTCACTTCGCCCTGCTCGTTAGTGCTTTCGATGAGCCAGACTCCGTGTCTCTTAATCCATCTGTATTCGTCGTTGCCGCTCAAGATCGTTATCTATGGGAATCGAGAATGCAACAGCTCTGTTATATCTCTGGAGCAATGTCTTCTCGTGGCCTTTCTAAGACAGGTACGTGACTACATTTTTCGCATTCCCTAATTCAAAGAAAAGCAGTTCCTAGAGTGAGCTATTTATCGAAGAATCCGGCTAACCAAGCAAAAATAATTAGCTAGTCGCCCGGATCATCATTCCCGCTGTACAACAGACCCTCGGCAACCGATTCGTTAATTCCAACATGAGGATCGTACACGTTCAGGTTGGCGGGTACGTTTACCGCACTGTAGCTGCACGCCGTAGCTTTGCAGGAGCTGAGAGGATAGGTGACACCGCTTGTCGCAAGGACAAGTGGTTTGAGGGGTGCTTGGTTGAAATTAAGCATGTAGAACAGATTGATTTCGTTACCATCACGAGCAGCTGCGCTTTGATCCGTAAGCGGTGCGATGTTCCAGTTGTACTCGATCGTGCTGAGAAACGCTGAGAAGTCTTCTGCATTAGTGCTCGGGAATTGTGAATCGTAGCTATACGTGGGAGCTTCCACAATACCTCCCGGTATCGAGTACGGTGAAATCGCAATCAGTGGTACTCTAAAACCTTCGCCGGCCGAATCGAATTGAGGTGGGGTCACGCCGTCGTAGTACCCTCCCCAGTCGTCCCAGCAAAGAAAGATCACGGTAGAAGACCACTCCGGACTGGCTTCGATCATGTTGATGAGAGAAGAGATGTACTTTTGGCCGTTGGCCCAAGATCCCTGTCCAGGATGATCACTTACCTGAGGCTCCGGTTCTACCCAAGCCACAGACGGCAGATTGTTGCTCTTGACCGCAGTTTCAAAATCGTTCAGATTAAGCAGGTTATGACACTCTTGGATGGACATTTGGACCTGGGTGAAGTCGGTCAGTCCGGACCACAATCCGTCGAACGAGCCGGTATGCCCGTGGGCATTGATGAAAGATCGGGTGTACGGAGTACTAGGGCAATCGATCGCATCGTTCCAGTTGTACTGATAGTAGCCCCAGGGGATTCCCGCGTTGGTGAGGGACTCGCCGATCTGGGGAAAGGTCAGGTTGTATTCGGTCTCGCACACATTCAGACAGGTCGAAGCATAAGGTCCAGCCTGCGCGGCTACCGCGAAGAGGTGGTTGGGGAGGCTGTAACTCATAGCGCTAGAGAAAAAGTTGTAGTTGATCGTGAAGTAGGAGGCGTAATCCCAGTAGTATGGTATGACCGACCCAGTGTAATACGCCATCGTGTTTTCCTTGGCGCTGGAGGGCATTGCTTCGACAAATCCATTCATTGCCCCGCTATCATAGGCCTTTAGGGCAGCTCCCCGGGTGTGTGGAATATCCGTCCCCTGTATCGTGCTTTGCTTCGAATCGGCGTTCCAAGGTGTTTCACATGGCGTCGCAGCGGGAGGTTTGTCCGGAACGCATACGGAAAGATCCTCAGAATATCCAGCTGGAATTCCAGGAAAAGTGCCAAACATGTTGTCGAAGGCGTGATTTTCCTGCATGATGATTACGATATGCTGAATGGGTGTGTTTGCTTGAGGAACGTTTGAAGTGGCGGAGGTGAAACGCTGATAGCTCGATCCCGAAAAAACTACCAATAGGGCCACGGCCAGACTAGAAATAATAATTCTCTTAGACATAGCCTCGACTTATCCCCAATGGGCAGACAAAACCGAGTCTCCTGACACTTCAAATTCCATGAGACAGCCCTTGTGGTTTCAGGGAAAATCGGCCTGAACTATTTAGAAGTTTAGGCGGTCTGTTATTCGAAAACCGAATATGGACTTTGATGAAAATGCGGCGAGAAATGGAGAAAAAAC
>JASHXQ010000036.1 GCA_030043455.1 Nitrososphaerales archaeon
GATGGCTACTTCTGGCTGCTCGGCAGGGCAGACGAAGTGCTGAAAGTTGCGGGACACAGAATAGGGACGATTGAGCTGGAGGACGCTCTGATTTCCCACCGAGCGGTGGCGGAGTCTGCCGTCATAGGTAAGGCGGATCCTGTCAAGATGCAGGTGCCAGTAGCCTTTGTTGTTTTGAGACCAGGGCACAATCCCTCCGAGCGACTTCGGACAGAATTACTGAATCACATCAGGAAAACCATTGGGCCCATTGCGGTGCCAGAAGCCATCTATTTCGTGGATAAGCTCCCCAAGACTCGCAGTGGAAAGATCATGCGCCGGGTTGTTGGTGCGGTAGCCCAAGAGAAGCCCATCGGCGATGTCACGACACTCGAGGATGAGACGAGTGTAGAGGAAGCGAAGAGGGCGTACGAGGAACTGAAAAATGAAGTCCGGTCCTCACAACAAGAGGCCGGATGATCCACTATTGGCGCTTTGTCCGTTTCGGCGTTTTTCAAGGCTATTTTCGAAAGACCGGGAATTTCTTCTTCGTCAATGTCTGAATCTTTCGCAATTTTGATGTTGGAACATCCCCCTTCCCGAACTTCCAAGCAGCTCCGAGGAGAGTTTTACACCTTGGACAGAAGTACAGCTTGACACGCTCGGAATAGTCTTCTATGGAGAACACCACAATTTTTTCGAGGGTGCAGCACAGATTCCCACTTTCAAAGATTCTTCGAGTTCGGGAGCGGATCTTCGAACGCGTGTCCGAACTTTTCTCACCAGCGAGCGAATTTTCATGTCCTAGATAGCTTCTACGTACTTTGGAGCGGTTTTCATTCTCCTTTCATCTTTTGGTGTGTCCAAACTAGAAAAGCCCGGTAATGTTTCCCTTGTCATCTAGGTCGATATTTTCGGCGGCCGGCTTTTCCGGAAGGCCGGGCATCAAAACGATGTCACCCAGATGTGCGATGATGTATCCAGCTCCTGCGGCGATCTCAAGCTTCTTCACAGTGCACACAAAGTTCCGAGGCCTGCCAAGTTTCTTTGGATCATCGGAAAGAGACAGAGGAGTTTTTGCCATGCAGATTGGGAGATTCGAAAAGCCGAGTTTCTGAATAAGGGCAAGAGATTTCTTCGCTTCTGGTTCGAAATCGACCGAATCACCACCGTAGATCTTGGTTACAATTTTTCCGATTTTTTCCTCAACCGTATCCTCAAAGTCGTAAATCGTTGAGACCTTGAAGCCCTTTTCAGAAGAAACAATTACCTTGTTGGCCAGATCTATTCCACCTTCACCGCCTTGGGAAAATATTGTAGAAACGGAGGAATCAATTATCCGATTTTTGCAGTAATCTTGAATCAAGCTCACTTCCTCGTCAGAATCGGTTGAAAAACGATTTATGCAGACAATGGGCTGAATACCGAAAGACTGAACATTCTCGATGTGTTTTCCCAGATTTTCGACGCCTTTCTGTAGAAAAGCCAGCCGAGAGCTTACAGACAAGTCACTTCCGGCTTTCAGTCCACCGTTATACTCTAGAGCTTTCACGGAGGCCACTATGACTGAGCAGTCCACGTTGAATCCTCCTACTCTAGAGACTATGTCGAAGAACTTCTCACCCCCAAGATCGCTGCCAAACCCTGCCTCCACCACAGTAAATTCAGAATGAGACAGTCCGAAGATAATAGAAGATAGACTACACGTGCCTAGCGCGATATTCCCAAATGGGCCACCGTGGATCAAGGCAGGCGTACCTTCGACTGTTTGGACGAGATTGGGCTGAAGTGTTTCTTTTAGAATAGCCGCCATGGCTCCGGCGGTCCTTAGCCGATCCGCTGTGATGGGTTCGGAGGTTTTCGAAAAGCCTACAATTATTCTCCCCAGTCTCCGCTTGAGATCTGAGTAACCGAGGGACATGCAAAGGACTGCCATGACTTCTGAAGCTGCCGTAATAACGAAGCCACCCTCTCTAGGAATTCCATCGCTTTTCCCACCCAGTCCCACGGTGAGATGCCGAAGCGCACGATCGTTCATGTCAACTACCCGGGCGAGATTGACGGAGTGAATTTCGAAACTCAATTCGTTTCCTTGAAAGATGTGATTATCGATCACCGCGGCCAGCAAGTTGTGCGCCGCGCTCACAGCATCGATATCCCCAGTAAAACGGAGATTAATTTCCTGCATAGGTTCCACTGTAGCCTTCCCTCCTCCAGCGGCTCCTCCCTTTACTCCAAAGACAGGTCCCAAAGAGGGCTGTCTTATGCAGACGACCGCTTTTCTTCCCAATCGGTTTAGGGCCATGGAGAGCCCGATCGCAGTGACTGTTTTCCCTTCACCAGACGGAGTAGGGTTTATTGCAGTTACGAGGACCAGTTTCCCCTTTGTTACAGTCGGATTCAGGGCAGTGGCTACTTTGATCTTGGCCTTCCACTTTCCGTATGTTTCATACTGATCAGGTTCGAGGCCGAGGCCCCTTGCTATTTGAGAAATCTCAATCAAGGTAATATCGATCTGCCTCGGTTCGCAGCTGATTTCTTAATGTATTCGTTTACTCTGGTTTGCCCATTCCTTATCTCGAAGTAAGAATTTCATGACCTTTCCGGTTGACGTTTTTGGCAAAGGCCCGAACTCGAAATGTTTAGGGCACTTGAAATGTGCGAGGTTTTCTCTGCAATACTCCGAAAGCTCTTTCTCATTTGTCGTTGCACCGTCCCGGAGTGTGACAAACGCTTTAGGGACTTCTCCCCAGACTGAATCCGGCACCGCGACCACAGCAGCTTCCAAAACCTTGGGATTACGGAAAAGGATCGATTCTACTTCAATGCTGGAAATTTTTTCCCCGCCGGAGATGATTAGATCTTTTTTACGGTCGACCAGTTCGATGTACCCGTTTTCATGAACCACAGCCAAATCCCCGCTGTGAAACACACCGCCACGGAAAGCTTCTCGTGTCGCTTTTGGATCTTTGTAGTACCCCAGCATTACGGTGTTGCCCTTCATCATAACCTCCCCGACGGTTCTTCCATCGTGGGGTACCTCTCTCATCCTCTCATCCAACACCAGAGTTTTCCCTGCATTCAAATGTCGTACACCCTGTCTCGCCTTGATCGAGCTTCGCCCTTCTCTGGATTGGGTGTCCCATTCCGATTTCCACAGACAAAGTGTGTTCGGACCGTAGGTTTCGGTCAAACCATACAGATGCACTACTTCCGCACCCAGCGCCTCAATATTCTCGATCACTTTCGGAGCCGGGGGTGCTCCGCCAGTAAAGATGGTGAGCTTCCTCTTCAGTTTCAGGTTATTTTTGAGTGTATCCGACACCGAGGAAAGATTAACGAGGACTGTAGGAGCTGCACAGAGGTGAGTAATGGATCGGTCTTGGATGAGCTCCCAGATTTTTTCCGGATCTATTCGCGAAATGATCACATTTCTCGACCCCGCCCCCGTCGTCGCCCAGGAGAAACACCACCCGTTGCAGTGGAACATCGGCAACGTCCAGAGGTACGCGGAGTCGTCGTTCAGGCGGCTGTGCACTAAATCAGCCACCGCGTTGAGATAGGCGCCGCGGTGGGAATACATCACTCCTTTCGGCGTACCGGTTGTACCGGACGTGTAATCGATCGCTATAAGGGATCTTTCTGAACTTGCGCGAAAGCGAGCAAGCAATGGGTCGTCGTCTTCATCCATCGTGAGATCTTCGTAAAGACCATCTGCCCTAAGACCTTGGGACACTGAACCTCCGATTTGAAAGAGTTTGAAAGATGGAATCTCTCGCAAGCTGGCAAGGATTTCCGAGACCTGCGTTGTTAACCGGTTGTCGAAGAACAGCGTCTTCGCTCCAGAATGTCGAATGATATAGAGGATCTCTCTGGGCGACAGTCGAAAATTGATTGCAACTAGAACCCGGTGTGCCAAGGGTACAGAGAAATGTGCTTCCAGTAAAGCCGGAGTATTCATCGAAAGGAAAGCTACTCGACTTCCTCTGGCCCCCGTTTTCGACAAAAAACGAGCAATCGATGAGATTCTCTGGGCAAATTGCCCGTAATCAAGGGTGACTCCTGAATCGACGTCCTCGAAGGCAACCTTGTTCGGAAAGAGCTGGCGGCTTCTTTCCAGAAACGAAATTGGAGTCAGCGGAACCTCGGATACAGCTGGCAATCTTAACAAGCGGCCACTTGCCTAATTCCCGGTTTTTAAGAAAAAATCTGATCGGATCCTACTCAATTCCGAAGGAATGGCCGAACTTTCTATATAATCTCAGAGTTTCGATCTGATCATCCATGCGCACCAAAGAACAGTATATTTCTTCCCTATCGGATGGTAGGGAAATCTATTACCGAGGGCGGAAGGTCGGAAACATTGCAGAGCATCCGGTCCTGAAAATCGCTGCGATTCATGCAGCTAGGCTGTTCGAATTACAAAATCGACAAGTCTCCGATCCAGAGCTGGGGACGATCAGCCGGTACTTCTCCATTCCTCGATCTTCCAAGGATCTCGAGGTCAGACATCGCCTCATCTACGATACAACTATGGGATGCAATGGCGTGTTTAACATTTCTCAGGCAATAGGTAGCGACTGCCTTTTCGCCCTCCGACTCGTCGCCAGGGAGACCGATTCAAAGCATCATACGCAATACGGCAGCCGCGTTGGAACCTATCATAAGAAAGTAGCTTCAGAGGATCTCACCCTCGCAGTTGCACAGACCGACGTCAAGGGCGATCGGAAAAAGAGGCCGCACGAACAGCCCGATCCGGATGTTTACGTACATGTAGTTTCGGTGGAAAAGGAAGGCATAGTTGTGAGCGGCGCCAAGGCACACACCACTCAGGCGGCGGTTTCTGACGAAATTCTGGTCATTCCAACGAGAGCCATGCTAGAGAAAGATAGTGACTACGCCGTGGCATTCGCAGTTCCGGCAGCCTCTGAAGGTCTCAGGATGATAGTTAGACCGATTGATGAGTTGGAGGGCAACAGCTCTTCCATTATCAGCAAGAGCGACTTCGAACTGGAGACTCTCACGATTTTCGACAAAGTGTTCGTGCCGTGGGAGAAAGTGTTTCAGCTGCGGGAGTACGAGATGGCGGGCCCCTTGGCTGTAACGTTTGCGACGTTCCACCGATTCACCGCGGTGTCGTACCGGGCGGCTACCTCGAACCTCTATCTCGGAAGCGCGCTTTCCATGGCAAAGGAGAACGGAATTGGGGATTCTTCACATGTGAAGGATAGGCTCGGAGAGATCATAATGTACAAGGAATTGATGCGGATGAGCGCCTTTGCAGCCGCATACTCAGCTCTAATCCAAGACGGCATTGCCATCCCCAATCCCCTTTACACGAACATTGGCAAATTGTATTCCAACAAAAATTTCTCGAATGTCTTGGATGCTCTGGTGGATATCTCTGGAGGAATTATCTCCACATTGCCTTCCCTCGAAGACCAACTGAATCCTGGGGAAGGGAAGGATCTCAAGAAATACCTCATCGGTTCCGGTAGTGGACCCGATCGAATAAAATCGATTAGATTAGCGAAAGAGCTCGCGGCAAGCAGTCAGACAGGTTACATGCTGACGCTCATGCTTCACGCGGAAGGCTCCATTGAAGCCAGCAAGATGGCGCTTCTGAAGGACGCAGATCTACGAGAACCGGAGAACCTAGTTGATTCCATCCTAAACCTAAAAGCTGACCAGATTTAGGGATTCCCAGACTCATGATGAATTCTAGGGAAAGTTTGGTTGTCTCCACATCCGTCTCGCCTTCGACATGTAATATATTTGCAGAATTGAAATGGCGACGGCAATAATCAAGAGCCCTCCAATGGCAAACCAAGTCAGTGGGCTGTGCAAGAAGAAGAGATTGGCGAAGATGAGTAGAAACATCATGATTACTATTACCAGTCTCGCGATTCGTAAACCAAAGAGAGCCTCCCGGGCACCCTGTCGGCCGGAGTTCATTCCTGCTCCACCCCGGGAAAAGCCGGATTGGGTCATCTGCGCCAGTCGAACTTCATCGAGATAGTATCGACCGCCCACATCGACGAAAATTCCGGTCTGCCCTAAGCGCCGATGCATTGCTTCCTGAAACCTGGGAGGGAGGCCGAGCTCTTCGGGCGTTTTTGCAGTGGCTGGGCTTGTCGCTCCGGCTTCCCTGAATCTTTGAGCTATCTGATTGATTCTGTTTCTGAAACCGCCACGCCCACCTCGTTGGTTGAACAAGACCTTAGGATCCGCGCTCTCCCGAAATATGTGGCAAAAAAGATACTACTTAGCTAAAAATCCGTTTTGTTCCTGATTTCACGATTCTTGTGAGAAGAGATTGGTGCGCTAGAATCCTCCCGGGGATACCATGATCATTGAAAAATCGTTTGGACTTTTGCCGAGAATTGAGGGGAATTCGAATTTTCAAGGGTAACTAGTATGTTAGCTATCTAAACAGGATCACTGCCAAGCGGGGCCGGATTTGTTCGAAAATAGGATTTCCGTAGTGCATCACTAAGCCACCTTGGGTTTTCCGCAACATAAGCGGAATAAATTCTCCACTGTCAGAGGAGCTCCGGGACTAATGTCAAGAAGATTTGTGTTAAATGGAGCGAGAGGTCGCTGAGTTTCAAAAATCGAAATAGATTTTTATCAACAATTCAATCTCAAAATGCGGACGCGTTACAATCAGAGACAGGGCTACGATGTTTCTCGTCATTTCTCCGGAGTTACCGCTCTTTGCTATTGACAGGCTTGCAGTTAGCAATGCGTCGACACCCTCCTGTTTGGAATCCAACGCCCAACCGCTCGATTATGCCGGCAACTGAGACCCGGATGATAGAAATGAAGGCTAGAAGAATCCTCCCAATACTTGCCCTAATTTTATTAGCAGCAGCAATTCTTGTGCGGTGACGACTTCCAATCCCGATCTGATAATAGCGGAACTCGGCACCGGGAGCAGCGGAACTACTGTCAGCCAGATTTCTGACACCGCTGGGCTTACTTGGACGCTCTATGCCCACTACGTCTTGAGCTCCTCAGGTAGTAAGTCGATCTTCATTTACTACGCGGAAGCCTCAACCCCGGTTACCAGTGATACTGTGACAGCTACCTACTCTGGTTCGGGCAACAATGGAATTGTAGTTGTTGCTGTCAGCAATTACAACACTGCCACTCCTTTTGATCCAACCAGTAGCCCGGCGACTTCGTCATCCTCAACAGCGGTGACCAGTGTTGGCGTCGGTCCCGTTGCGACCGCCAATTCCAATGAATTGGTCTTCGGCATGTTCGCCATCCAGTCGAACCCTACAGTTACACCCGGGACAGGCTTTACCGGTTTATCTTATTCGAACAAGCCCACGGTTTACGCCGAGTGGGGGCAGTTGACGTCACCTGAAACCGGATTGACCGTCGGAGCTACACTTTCTTCCGCTCAAGTGTTTTTAGGTGTGGCTTTTGGAATAGCGCCGCCACCCGCAACAACTACCAGTACGTCCAGCACCACCAGTACTACCTCGACATCGACATCTACGATTACCTCCACTTCAACTTCCACAACCACAACGACGAGCGGGTCCACAACATCGACCACGACAACTGCAACAAGTACTACAACGACCCTGACGACGACCAGTTCTACCAGTTCGTCTACTTCGACCTCGCTAACAGTGACGGCTTCATCGTCGGGGAATGCCTGCTTTGTGAACGGATACAACGCCCAGATTCCGGTCATCAACGCGATTTCTTGGGAGTGTGCAGCGACATTGCAGGGTGGTCAAACCATAAAGCAAAACATCTTCCGGTCGTCCGAGCTTTATGGGCCTTTTTCGATAACGGTTACTGCTTCAAATTCTGTGATGTTAGTGGTTTATGAAAATGGGATCCAGGTATTTTCCCAAACAGGAAAGAGCATCACGTGGACCGCGGGAACCGTAACGCAAAATGAGCCAATGTACGTGACTATAGGTAACTCTGAAGCGAGCAGCAAGACTACCTATCAGCTGGCGATCGACTGGACAAGTGTATGAGCGATTCGTCAACCAAGTATAGTCGTTAGAACTCCAGATCTGATCTATCTATTTCGTTGTCCTTGGTCTGTGAACAAAGGGATCCAGAATCAACCGAAGATCCTTGTTGGACTTTCTGGATTGCTTGACTAGTTCGGTTCTCTTTGCCGGCGCCAGTTTATTCCAGTATTTTGCGATGTCATCGTCCACCTCGAAAACATAGAACTCTCCTTGTTTGAACGGAGTTTCGCGCCCTTTTTCCACAACGGGAGGGGCTCCATCGTCTACCACTCGAATCGAGGCCATTTATGAGCCCCTATGGCAATTATCTTGTTTTAAGCCGATCCTTCAAGATCCTTGGTTACATTCAATGTTAAAAAAAATCAATTATTGAGGGAAGGAGCCTTCCTGCCGACCGCTCCTTCTGTCTTTTCTTTGAAATGACAGGCTACTAAATGGCCTCCCGAGATCTCTTCGAGAGGAGGGTCAACCTTGTTGCAGACTTCTTCGGCGTAGGGGCATCGGGGGTTGAAGCGACATCCCGGCGGCGGATTTATCGCGCTCGGGACCTCTCCTCGAATTTCAATGTTGAGTAGGTTCCTAGTCCAGGGATTTGCAATTGGGGCGGCCTGCATAAGAGTAATGGTATAGGGATGTCTGGGGTTAGCCATTACCGCCTTCGTAGGTCCGTATTCGACCAGATGTCCTGCGTACATCACGGCTACAACATCCGAAAGGTACTGTGCGACCGAAATGTTGTGGGTGATGAGCATGTAGGAGAGCCTGTACCTATTTTGAAGTTCGATGAGGAGTCTGAGAATCTGTGCCTGGACCGATGCGTCCAGCGCACTGGTTGGCTCATCCAAGATCAATAGTTTGGGAGATGGGGCGATCGCCCTAGCTATGGCTACTCTCTGTCTTTGACCGCCGCTGAGCTGCTTCGGAATGCGGTATGCTTGCTCTTCTGAAAGCCCCACAGCCTCCAGACTTTTCAGAACCATATCCTCGATTGCCGGTTTCTCTCCCCCAAGCAGCCCCTGTATGGGCTCCCCGACGGTATCTGCGATGGTTCTTCTCGGGTCCAAGGATGAATCTGGATCCTGAAACACGATTTGGATGTTCTTGTACACATCTTTACGATTCATCTTTAGTAAATCGTGACCATCGAACAATACCTCTCCCGAAGTGGGCGCGACCAGCTGCGCCACCGTCCTTGCTAGAGTGGTTTTGCCACACCCAGATTCACCCACGACGGCCACCGTTTTGCCCCGCGGAATGCCGATAGAGACTCCGTCTACTGCTTTGACATACCGCCGTTCCGCCCGGTTGAAAGGGTTGAGACCCCGCCGGATCTGAAAGTATTTCTTCAGATCTTTTGTGACCAGTAAATCGTTTTCAGTTGCCATAAAGAAAACATGAGACCCTGTGACCAGGACTGACCTCTAAAAGCTGGGGCGGTTTCGATCTGCAAATTTCCATCACCGAGGGGCACCGGTCAGCATATCGACACCCTTTGGGCGGGTTCACCAGATCGGGTACAGACCCCGGGATTGGCATCAGATTGGTGTCATCCTTGGAGCCGGTAGGGATGCAGGACAACAGTCCCTTGGTGTAGGGATGCAATGGATTCGAGAACAGATCAAAGACGCCCCCATCCTCAACGATGTCCCCTGCGTACATCACCACAACGCGATCTGCGACTTGACTTGCGACGGCGAGATCGTGGGTAATCAAAACGATGCTCGTATTGACTTCCGAGATCAACTCCTTCATTAGTTTCAGCACCTGAGCTTGGGTCGTGACATCCAACGCAGTAGTCGGTTCATCGGCGACTAGGATGGCCGGTTTTTGCGACAGCGCCATCGCGATCATTACTCTCTGGCGCATTCCTCCAGATAGCTCAAAGGGGTATCTCTCCAATACCTGCTCCGGGTCGGCGACTCGGACCAATTTCAAAGCTTCAGCGGCTTCTTTCTTCAGCGTCTCAGTCAATCGGCGCCGCCCCGTCCGCAGTCCTCTTGAGGCTGGGGCATCGGTCCGGTAGACTTTTTGCATGACTTCCGAGCTCTGCTGATTTTCTCCTCCATTTCGGCTGTCACGGATGAGGATCGCCTCTGCAATTTGATCACCGATCTTGTGCACTGGATTTAGGCTGGTAAGTGGTTCCTGAAAGATCATTGCTATCTCTGTACCGCGATAATTCCGGAGACGTTTCTTGTCTAATTTTGTAAGGTCCGTACCTTTGTATACAATTGAGCCATCGAGAATTTTGGCTGGTGGAGTGGGCAAGAGACCAATCATTGAAAGCGCGAGGGTTGATTTTCCACAACCGGACTCTCCAACGATCGCAAGAAACTCTTTCTCTCCAATGTCCAAGTCGACGCCATTTAGGGCAACCAATCGCCATTCCCGGAAATCGTAGGCTATACGCAAGTCATCGATTTTGAGCAAACTCATGCAGTCGCACTCTCCAGGGCATCGCGAAATCCATCTCCAAAAAGCGCAAAACCAATTGCTCCCAAGGCGATCACGAGTCCCGGAACTACCGGCAGAAAGGGAGAAGTGATCAGATAGTCCTGATAATTGCTCACCATATAGCCCCAATCCGGTGCGGGTGGGGGAATCGAGAGACCAAGGTAGCTCAAACCAGCATAAAACAAGACTACTGTCCCCAAGTCTAGTGTGGCATAAACCACGAGAGTAAGGAAGATATTCGGAATTACGTGGCGTAAGACGATCCTCGTGGTACCGAAACCCGAGGTTCTTGCAGCTTCGATGTAGTTCTGATGAGATACCTTGAGAGTCTCCCCTCTTGCAAGTCTGGCGTAGGCCGGCCACCATACTATCACCAAC
>JASHXQ010000003.1 GCA_030043455.1 Nitrososphaerales archaeon
TGCCCACCAACTGGCTGCAGGCATTTTTTCTGGGCTATTTCAGCCCGGAGGCGTTGGGACACCATCATCATAGATCCATCTAGATATATTGTGGAGTTTCGCAAAGTGGAGCGAATTCATCACTCAGACGAAGGAGCCACACTTCCAAATAATATGGTAAATAGAAACTCTTTCTAGTCGAGCGCGGTCTTTTCCTAATTCGTGCTGAGATACGAGGAGCAGAAGACTAGAAGGTTCGAAGATCTCAGCAGATTATTCTTCCTTTCGTTTTTCTTCAGCTTGGCAGCTAATTCACTAACCACAATATTGACTTTAGCTTACGTGGTCGTGGGTTGGGGATCAGAACTAAATCCCGTCATGACAGTTGAACTTAGGGCGTTTGGAATCTGGGTAATTCCCCTCCACGTCATCGCCATCATCGCATACTACGCACTGTTCTATTTTACGATGAAGCATACAGTAATGACTAAAGGCAGATACAGACTGTGGTGTCTAGTGCTGATCTTGATTCCCATTCTCTCGTCGTTTGATCTTGCTTTCGATGCGAGAAGCGCCCTCTAAGGTAGAGGGAGAGAAGAGGAACGATACTCCTCTTAATCCCTTCGTTGATAGTTTTGCAGTTGCATGGGAACTTCTGCGAGACGCAATGACGTCTCCCGTTTGGCGCCCATCCTGAGGTACTGCACTTTAACCACGCTTCCCACTTCGAACTTGGAAAGTGCGAGCAAGAGATCCTTCATCTGCCTCACTTCGATGTCTCCGATCTGGACGATCACATCACCCGTCCGGAATCCAGCCTCAAATGCAGGTCCCTCTCTTGACAGTTCGGCAACCAGTACTCCTGTCTCAGTCTGGAGATTATACCGCCTAGCTAGTTGAGGTGTGAGACTCACTCCTGAAATTCCCAGCCACGGTCTGATTACTCTTCCCTTCTCGAAGATCTGCTGAACGACTCGTTTAACCGCATT
Source organism: Nitrososphaerales archaeon (assembly GCA_030043455.1). Next base: position 969 of record JASHXQ010000003.1, read on the forward strand.
GATCGGAATCGCGAAACCTACTCCCTGTGCAAAGGGAATCATCGCAGTGTTGATTCCAACCACGTGTCCGTTGATATCCGCGAGTGGCCCTCCGGAATTGCCTGGATTGATGGCCGCGTCAGTCTGTATCAGACCCTCGAAGATGAATTCAGCCCAAGGCAGTGGTCGCCCAAGAGCTCCAATCACTCCCAGGGACGCTGTGGATCCACCAGGAAGTCCGAGAGTGTTTCCTATAGCGAGGGCAAACTGCCCCACCTTTAGGGCGTCAGAATCTGCGAGAGTGGCCGCAGGCAGAGGCGCGTCGTTGCGTACTCTAATAAGCGCTACATCCGTCGAAGCGTCCGAACCCACAACTTCACCCTCAAAACTCCGACCATCTCGGAGATGGATCTGTACCCGGGAAGCTCCGTCAATCACGTGGTTGTTGGTGACGATGTACCCGTTCGAGTCGATGATAACTCCAGAACCTTGACCCTCCAGAGGTACGACACCACCCATCCGCGGGTTTCTCGCAAGACGCATGCTGTCGATGGCTACAACGCTGTCGTTCAGTCTCTCAATGGAAGCAACAAGCTGGTCCTGTAACTCAAATGCAGATACCACCTAGTCATCACCCCCAACTCTTGCTGGTGGAACCAGCCCCCAGCTGATCTTCCTCTCCGGTGCCACCACGACGTAGACACCGTTTTCGTTTTCCATAACTTGCGCTTTGCCTCTTACTTCGATTCCTCGGGGCCGCCAAGGGCGAACTGACTCTAGATCGTCAATGACCAGCGCAACCTTGCCGTTACCCACAATGTTCCGGAACTTCAGGCTCTGTTTCAGGTTCCACCCACTAAAGTAAAAGTGGCTCCCGTCGAACTCAAAAGTGACCGGGACGACGTGAGGTTGATTTCCTGAAGATGAAGTAGCGAGTCTCGCCAGTTTGCTTTGGCCAAGGAACTCGACCTCTTCATCTGCGAAGGAAACCCTCGATTTCTTCTTCATCTCAAGTTCCAATTCGATCACAAGAAGGAACTATTGTTAGGTCAATGTTATATACTAAGTAGTTTCAACTCGCCAAGTAGGTTAATTTTACTTGAGCAAGTTGCAGGAACTTGACCAAGAAACAATTGATGAGTGCAAAATCATCCACTCTCAGTGGAATGAAATCACAAAAGTATGGACCCTGCCCTTGATCCACTCTCTCGGGCTGGCCCAGCCAGCACGTTTCAACGAACTGAAGCGTCGCATTGAAGGCATTAGCGCTACGAGCCTCTCGGAGCGACTATCTGAACTGGAAAAGATTCAGATAATTCAGCGGAAGGTTTTACCCGAAAGTCCCCCCCGAGTGGAGTACTCCCTTACCCCCAAGGGGGAAGACCTGCACAATCTACTCGAGAAATTCGCGGATTGGGTCAAAAGATGGAACGACCCAAAAAAGAACAATGGCTAGACGGTAGCGCCGATTACCATCAAGATTAGTGCAAGAGCGAGCAGCCCAGACACCGCCCCTGCGGTCATTCTCATTCGCACCTGCATTTGGGGAATCCCGGCTGGCATCGCGCCAGTTGACTGGTCTTCACCCTTGGAGCTCTTGAGAGTTTTCACGAGTTTGTTTGCAGTAGGGTAAACCACGCCCAAAGCCAGAGCATAAGAAATCAAGCCCACGATGGCACCTACCGCGATAAACGCCGTTCCCAGAGAACTGGGTGCATATCCAGTGGCTACCCTCGTCTCGTATCCAAAGAGAAGAATTCCTGCTACGACTGCGCCTGTGGCAACACCCACTGTAAATCGCGCCAGACGGGGGAGAGCTGCAATGAGAAACTCTGCGCGAGAACTGGCCGAAATTTGGGCGAGTGAGGGGAAGAGGATGCTGGAAGTGAGTGCAGCAGCTCCTGCCCAGAGAGCGATAAACGCAATGTGAGCAACAAGTAGAATAATTACGATTATTTCAGCCGAAGACATTGGATCCGCCCATTTGAATCGGCACTATATTGATCTTTGCGCATATAATCAGTCCAGAAACAGTAAATGCTATAAGCCGTCCTGTAATTTTACAGTAATGAAGAATTTCATGCCGAAGGAAGGCTTTACGGTCATTACTATCACCCAGGCGGCCCACGATAAGGCCAAGCAGAGATACAATCAGAAAGTCAAATCCGAGAAGCTTACCAAGAGTTTCTCGAAATACGTCAATGATCTAATCATCGAGACGATCGAGGCCGACGAAAATCTTTCCCTGGCAGCTCCCTATATGCAAAAGATCGGACTGCAGGACAACTCGATCATGATCAAGGACAACAAGATCGGGAGGATTGTGGAAGTTCAGGTCCACGGAAAGGATCTCATTTGCATGCTTGATGAAAAGAAAGACTGCGTGCACGTGGGATATGCATGCGCTATCCCCGAAGTCTACCGGATCATTTCCGAGAGACGTCGGTAAGAACTCTCTCATCAAAGACTGAAATCCTCTCGGCGCCGCCGAGGGGATCAACGATGTCGAAGATACTCTCGGGAGATGAAATCGATCCTCTTGTAAAGAGAATCGTTAATGTGGATTCCGGCGAACAAAAACAGCCCGCCGGTTATGATGTGACTGTAAGCAACGTCCAGTCTTTCCCCGAAACCCGGTTTATCTTGGGGATTGAGAAGGGCGAAAATTCTGTTTTATCTCAGGTTCCATCCGATGGTTCCTTTTTCGATCTGGAACCGGGAGCATACTTTGTTGAACTAAATGAGATTACTACTATCCCACCAGATGCGATAGGGATCTTGCTGCCCAGATCTACCCTTCTAAGAAACGGGCTAGATGTAAGAACCGCGCTTTTCGATCCCGGTTATTCGGGTCAACCAAAGGTCATGCTGGTTTGTCATCGACCGGCCCGCATCCAAAAATTTTCGCGGATCGGGCAGCTGATTATTTTGAAATCGGATCGAGAATTCTCGAGCAAATATTCTGGCCGGTATCAGGGCGAAAGAGCTGCAATGTCAAAGTAAATTCGTCTACCTGGCCACGAGGATACGTTTTTACTGAATCCTCGTATGCCCTAGAAAACTCCCTTGAAACGGCAGAGCAATTACCTCGCGATCTCGGTGCTCTTTCTCTCGAGCATGGTTTCAGGGATTTTCTGGTTCAATAATTCGGCGATCTATCCTTTCATCGCTTCCAATCTGAATCTTGGAATTTCGGTGCTGGGGATAATGTCGGCCGGGTTTCTCGCGGGGGTGGGTCTGACCCAGATTCCCTCCGGATTACTTGCGATGCGGATGGGTTTGAAGGGCACGATCCTTCTCGGAGTCGGTGTCGCTTCGCTGAGCACTCTCGCCACGGCGGCTGTCTCCGCTCCTCTTGCCCTCGAGATCCTTCGCTTTTTTGTCGGGGCAGGACTGGCTTTACTCTTCACTCCGGGGGTGAGCTTGGTGGCCAGCTATTTTCCTCATGGTAAGGAGGGACTCGCAGTGGGCGTCTACGACGCGTTTTCGCTTGTCGGGGGGATTTTTGCGTACATCGGGAGTTCCCTACTCGCAGTCTCCTTTGGATGGCGGGCATCACTGGAGGTGGAAGCGGCCATGGGTATCGCGGTGGGACTAGCTTTCTTTCTGATCATCCCCAAGGAGACGATGAGAGAGGATTTTCAGATCCACTTTCCCAAGATTCGCAATGTTCTCATCGACCGATGGCTTCTCATCGTGGGCCTTTCACTTCTCGGCTTGGAGTTCGCGAGCGCCCTTGTAGGCAATTTCATGGTGTACTTTCTTTCCTCCGGCTTGAAGGAAACCGCCCTATTCGCGGGGCTAGTGGGCAGCATTTTGCCCGCCGGGGGAGTTGCCTCCTCTGCAATCTTCGGGAGAATCTTTGATCGGACCGGGAGGATCAAATTGCTAATTTTAGCTCTGGGAGTTCTGTCTGCCGCAGGCCTAGTGATCAGTGCCCTAAACACTTTGGGTGGATCACTCCTCTCCACCGTACTCGTGGGATTTTTTGGTTCCGCCGGATTCATCGTGTGCGTTTCCGCCGCGCGAAAACTCTCCGCCAAGCACGAGACCGAGTACGAGGTGCTGGGAGTAAGCTGGGTCATCACGCTCTCTCTGGTGGGTAGCTTCTTCGGTCCAATTGTCTTTTCTTTTGCCGTGATCTCATTCGGGTACATTCCTGCATGGATCGCATCCGGTCTCATCTCGATCGCGTTTTTCTCGCCGCTGATTTGGAATATGATGACAAAGGGAACAAGTACTCCTTAGGCGGAACGGAAAGCAAAAGTTCGTACCATCTTCCCGTGAGCAATTGGATTAGTGGGAGGGGCCCCTCAGCTCAAACCCACACGCGTGCGAGTTAGTAAAATCAAATACAAATCGTAGATCTCTGGGCGTTTCCGGGCTATCGTTTTATAGCCACGATTTTATTCCGAGGGGAGCTAGACCTTCTCTATGTTCTGTCCGAAGTGCGGTAAACAGGTGAGTGATGATGCGGTCTTTTGCCCGAATTGCCGGGCGC
>JASHXQ010000037.1 GCA_030043455.1 Nitrososphaerales archaeon
ACCACTACCGAGCTGATCTCGCCCGCGGAAAAATCCCTTCAAGCCTTGACTCTTACAATTTTTGTTTTCGCCATCGCGCTCCTGTGCCAGAGACTCTTCTAAGTTGCTCTAAATGGTACAAAACTATGAGACGTAGGTGATCATTACCATCGGGCATCGTAAATAAAATCGGCTGCCGGTCGCCCAAGCCACTGGACAATTCGCATAGCGAGTTTCATGTTGGTCGCGTATCGCGCTTTCTGAAGTCCTGTTAACTGATTGGGCGTACACCCAAGAGTTTGTGCCACTTCTGTCCAAGTCATGCGTTGCTCTTGCCGGTGCACGTTCATTGCGTTGTATAGTCTGCGAAGATGCCATCTCGGCCGACGATCTGTTCCAATCAAGTGAACAGGCGTTCCTCTACTGCTCTTGGTTACTCCGGGAAGGAAACTCTCCGGGGAACGCCCCAACCATTGGAGAAAAATCAAGGCGTGCTGGCATGTAGTGTTTCCGAGGTTGGACATGTTGATGATCGTCGAGGGGCTGAGCGGGTGGTCATTTAGGCGGCTCAGGTTGAGCTCTTCAGCCATCAACCACATTTCTTTTGCAACCTGGGGCCAGCTTAGATCTCTCTCGATTCTCTGGGAATCCAATGCTTGGAAAAGTGCAATGATATCAAAATCAACGATCTCGTTATCGGCCTGCTTTTTCACTGTAGTCCGATCCCTCCCCTATTAAGTCGCATAAATCTTCCAAACGATCTTACGCAAAAAAGATGGGGTTTAGAAGAATTGGATCCGAGGTAAAGCTATTCAAATTCCTCCTCGGAAAGCGGTAAGAGCAGCCTCTTAACAATAGCTCACTCACACCCGAGTATTTGGAATTTTGTTGGTAAGGGGAGGGGCCCTAGGCTCAATTCATGCGCGTGCGCACATTATGTTCCGGCTGAGGTTTTTTCAGCTACCATCCTTTACTTCGACTATTGTCTCGATCGAATTAGCGTGTTCGATTGTTTTTGGAGGATATCCCAGTACATTTTCGATCAGGCCTGTATTGAAGGCTTTGACCCAAGCTGCACCCTTGTCACCAAACGGTTGATGCACGATGAATCTGATGGAATTGCCCTGTCTTTCAACTCGTTGATGAATATGCGATCCGCTGTATCTGATGTTCGCATTCAAATACAGGAGTAAATTATTCAGGTTCGTTGAGCCATACCAGAGCGGTAATGATGAAGCCACGCTCTTGGAAACTTCTTTGGCAATAGAGGACAGTGTCTCCTCATCGAGACCGGAAATAAATTTGGCTGCCATCTCGAATGGGAGTGTTACGTAGTCTAAATCATCCACGATAGAATCCCATTCAACATATTTGTTCAGAATAGATACAATGAGAGCATTCTTTCCAATCCCCTTAGACCGCGCTTTTTTCGCCAGAGCCTGATCAAGGTCCGGACTCAAGCGAACTGTTTTCAGAACTGTTTGATGTTTCTTCTCTTCTTCTTTTTTTAGATCTACCACGGCCTTGCCTTTTCCTTCACACCTCAAAAATTTTGTGATACAATAGAAGTGTACTGTGCTACAGTTTCGGGAGCAGACCTATATGCGACTGAATACTGGACCACGTGGGCGCAAGCAAAGTTCTCCACTCTAGACTGAATTCAACCGCATACCACAAGAGGTTAGGTGCAAGACTACCAAAGCATCTAGAGCAAGCTCCCGATGTTAGAATCGTTGCGGTTGTTCAGCCCAGCCTAAGGACGGACTTCGGAATCGAGAAATATGACGTCCCCTCAAATTCGAATGCCCTTAAAGAAAATCTGAAGAAAATTTTCGAAACCCTTGGACTGGATTTCATGGAAATTCTGGAATTCCTCACCGAATTCGGTGCACCTCTTAATCTTAAGGAAGATGACAACGCGCTTGATGAAGCATTCAGTAAAGTGCTTCAGAAAATCTCTTCCCAATGGAGGAACCGAAGTGGCATTCGCCGAGGACAAAGGTTTCAACGGTAAAATCTCTCAGTGTATCGACAAGGCTCTGGATTCACTGGGCGATGGGATAAGGCAGTCACTTTACTATCAAATCAGCAAGAAATACAAACTACCCATGGAACAGATCGTCGTCAAACCGGATGAGGTTATCGAGCACCTTCAGCAAATTCTGGGACCGACGGGCTCGTCATTCGTTCAGAAACTTATCATTAGAGAAATCAGTAATGCGTTCGGACTCGAGTTCCGTGCAGGAGTGAGCCTGCCTGACGCCATTCAACAGGCAAGAACCAAATTCCTGAACGTTGAGGAATCATCCAGGTAATATTGAGCTAATTGGTCGCTCGCGGACCCTTACAGAGCTGACCAATTTACTCAAAGTGGCGAGTAGGGGAGTCTTTGGGAGGGAGGGGGCCCCTTGGAGTAAAGCCACGCGCGTGCGTGTGCAACCTTGGACATCGAGAATGTGAATACACAGGTTGTATTTCATCGAAAATTTGTATATCCTATCGAAAATCTGAAAGCTTGCAAGGTGTGCGCCGATGGTATGACTGAAGGTATCTCGCAATGCATGCTACAAGTCTACCAAGGGAATCGTACCGCAAGGACCTACTGACAATGACGCAGAGTTCCAGTAGATCAAGAGCTGAAACTTTTGATGTTAAATCTCGAAAGAAATCAAGATTTCAATAGGATCTAACGTGATCTTTGTTAGTTTTATTTAATAGGCCCTTGGAGTTTTAGCTGCAAGTCCATGTCTGAAATTGAGACTTTCTTCCGGCGCTGTCCTAACTGTGGCAGACGATTCGAGGTAAGACTCGTGGGGAAGAAACTGGTGGATGCAGAGAGCATCAAAGAGCCTATGCCGGTCGATCAGGGATTTTCTTCGGGGTATGGGGCATCTTTTCTAGAACTCGATGAACAGGAGCCCGCTATAGTCGGCGTGGAGGAATTTCAGTATGCTTACAAGTGCAAGCACTGCGGCTACAAATGGGTCGAGATCAAGGACAAGGACTTCAAGGAAGCGTAGCGATATTTCGCTTAAATAAAAGCAGTTCAAACTGAGAGAAAGCAATGCCAGCAAAATGGGATATCACCACGCAGACGAAAGCCCCGGTCGCGAAAGCCTTGGAATATTTTACTCACCCCGAAAATCTTCCGAACGTCCACCCAGATTTTGTGAAAGCAGTTACGATCAAGGCTCGGGAAGGAGATACCATTAGCTTCGAGCAGCAGATGGAACTCATGCGCCGGAAGATCGTCTCTCAAAACAAGATGACGATCAATCGCGCAGAAAACAGATTGGAGATCAATACGCTAGAGGGAGATGGCAAGGGAAGCAAGATTTCGATTAACTTTGTCCCCACCCAGTCCGGGACCGAGATCCGATATCACGCAGAGATGGAACTGGGAGCACTGGGAATGTTCGCCAAGGGCCCCGCAAAATCGTCCATGGAAAAAGTCGCAAATGAAGACGCGGCTCAACTGGACAAGAATAATTAGAGCATTCTATAATTCGGCTTTCAGGCAAGATACCTGCCGACGGTCGCTATGACAACGCCGATCCAATAATCCACATGATCCACGAGTACTGAAAAGCCGTGGACGTAAACAGCGTAGCCGACCGAAATGATTATTCCAAAAAATCCCAGGCCACCTCCCAACCCGATCAGGATCTTGCCTGTCGTCGAGTGTTTATCAATCACAAGTATCCCTCCCAAAATGGCAAGCAGTCCTCCGAAACCGATGATGAAGCTTAGTACGAGGACACCAATCTGAATCGCACTTAACGCTTCTCCGGGCAAAAGTGAACCAAACTTGGCTTCGGAAAAGGAAGCAACAGTGACCAGAAAGCTTCCGGTGCGATAACCACTCGCTACGATGATCGCGCCGCCGATCATCGCGAGAATACCACCCGCAATGATCCGTGTTCTGCTCTTCACTTTTTCACAAGATCCCTTTTCCACCTAGATGGTTTTTAGAGGGTTTCGTCAGGCTCGCCAAGCTTAAAACATATTCGAGGATTGATTCTGCCCGGAACTTGTACAGTTTTCTGTTTCCGTATTCCACTCTGCCTTAACAACGCACAGGAAATGTTTGTGATCTTACCATGAGTGTCGTGATGAAGCCCGGAGCTTCACCGAAAGAAATGGCTCGCGTCCTAAAGACGATCAGATCCCGCGGCCTGAAAACGGATACCATGTTCGGAGAATTCCAGAATGTGATCGGGATCATTGGAGACGAGAAAAAGATCGATCTTGGTTTCTTGCAATCTCTGCCCGGAGTACAGGAAGTCATCACGATTCAGGTTCCCTATCGATTGGTCAGCCGGAGTTACATCAACCGGGACATTGTCTTGGTAATCGATGGGGTGGAGATCGGTGGGGATAATCCGCCCGTCTATATTGCCGGGCCCTGCTCCATCGAAAGCTACGAGCAGCTCCACCGGATCGGGAAGAAGGTGAAGGAAGCCGGCGCCCAGATGCTGCGTGGCGGAGCCTACAAGCCTCGAACTTCTATCCACTCCTTTCAAGGACTGGGGCTCGCTGGATTGAAACACCTGAAAGACGTCGGAAAAGATCTACGAATGCCCACAGTCACCGAAGTGAGGAGTGAATTCGACGTAAAGGCAGTTGCGAGATACGCGGACGTCCTTCAGATCGGGGCTCGTAACATGTACAATCAGGATTTGCTCGAAGAGTGTGCCAAGACCAAGAAACCCATCCTCTTCAAACGGGGTTTCTCCGCACAGATCGATGAATATCTGAGCTTCGCTGAACGGATCGCCGCTCATGGCAACAAGCAAATACTACTGTGCGAACGCGGGATCACACCCCTCGGTGGATCATTCAAACCGGCCACACGGTTCACGCTTGACCTCAATGCCGTGCCACTGCTGCGCAAGGAGACACCCTTCCCCGTAATAGCCGATCCCAGCCACGGGACGGGACGACGAGATCTAGTCTTGCCCATGAGCAAGGCCGCGGTCGCCTGTGGAGCTCATGGTTTGATGATCGAGGTGCACGACCGTCCGGAAGAAGCTCTGAGTGACGCCGCTCAAGCACTGGATCCTCAGGACCTCGTCCAGTTGATCAAGGATTGTGGCGAGGTCTACCGAGCGGTGGCCCGGTGATACCGGGTCGGCCTCAAGAACTGGCCTTATCGTAATTGTGATCATAGTAATCGCAGTCATCGGCCTCGCTGCGGGTCTCGTTTTCCTAACTTCATCGTCAACCACGACCTCGAGCAGCTCCACCTCTACATCCTCCACGATCTTTGAAACTTCAACATCATTCAGTCCTTCAAGCACGCAAGTCACTACCTTTGTTCCTCCGAGTGGCAATTATTCAGCCAGCTATCTGACCTATCACAGGGATCTGGTACACGATGGGTATGATCCCAGCGAACCTCCGTACCAATCTCCCTCCCTTGTCTGGATGTCTCCCACCTTGGATGGGGCAAGTTATGCTGAGCCCTTGGTATACAAGGGTCTAATTTATGCGGTTACTGAAAACGATTCCGTATACGCCCTAAACGAGTTCACGGGACAAGTCGTCTGGAGGGTGAATCTGGGCACACCCGTTCCAGGAAACACGCTTCCATGTGGTGATATCGATCCCTCGGGGATCACGGGAACGCCGGTCATAGACCCAGCTGTCAACGAGATCTTCGTTGTCGGATATCTCTACCCGCCCCAGCACCATGTCCTCTTTGCTCTAAGTTTACAAAACGGAAGCATGGTCTTCCAACGAACAATTGATCCTCCCGGAGTTAGCCCACTGGTTGAACAGCAGAGGGGGGCCCTCGAACTTGCAAATGGCACGATCTACATTCCCTACGGTGGACTCGCCGGGGATTGCGGCCAATATCACGGGTACGTGCTGGGCGTACATGAAGACAACTCGTCGGCCACCCTCTCCTATGCCGTGCCCAGCGTGCGTGAAGCTGGCATTTGGGCTCCTTCGGGAGTCTCGATTGATTCCTCCGGCATTTACGCCACCACGGGAAACAGCGGCTCGAACTCCGCCTTTGATTTTGGGAATGCAGTGATCCATCTTTCCTTTGGGTTAAACGAGACAGACTATTACGCTCCGAGTAATTGGGTGTCCCTCAATTCGGGTGACGTGGATCTGGGTTCACTGGCTCCCACGCTTTTAGGCAATGACACGATCTTTCAGATTGGGAAGGGAGGAGTGGGCTATCTCCTAAACGAGTCCGACCTGGGTGGGATCGGTGGGCAGGAATTTTCAATGAATATTTGCGACGGCGCGATCGGCGGCACCGCGTACTTGGCAGGCGTGATATACATCCCGTGTTATGACGGCCTGTTTGCGGTGAAAATACAGCTGTCACCGACCCCCGCCTTCACAAACCTGTGGAATAACACAGTGGTTCCCTTCGGTCCCCCGATCATTGCAGGAGGAGTGATCTGGTCGATCGACAGTAGTGATCATGCCCTCCACGCTCTCGCCCTAGATACCGGGAAGGAGCTCTTCTCCAGCAGCGGTCTGGGAGGAGTGGCTCACTTCGAAACCCCCTCCTCGGCGAATGGCCTCATCTTTGCCGCAGGCAATGATGCAATCTACGCGTTCTCGATATAGCTCTACCTCATCAGATCGGCTGTGGAAGGGACAGTCCGATTTCGCAATCTTGGGTTCCAGCGGTATCTCAGGATTCGAGCCCGGGATTTTGGCGGCCACGATGGAAAACCCGATCAGGGAGAAGAGGTCCTGAATCACCAAACCCAAAGTCAGGCCGAGTTGTCCAATTACGAGGGAGAATTTTCCCCACAGGATCAGCCACACACTCCAACCTGCTTCGGGAGCTGGACTCACTGGTGAGTGGATCTAGTTCTTATTTTGAGAAGGATTCTATCAAGG
>JASHXQ010000038.1 GCA_030043455.1 Nitrososphaerales archaeon
ATAACCACATTGTTTCCCTGAATACCTACCATGGGCGCCCACGAATCCACAACCCCGGCACTCAAAACCGCGGTCTTCGACCAAGTACTTCCATAGTTTTGACTGCTCACGGCTTCGATTTCGCTAGAAGTGCCCTTGGTTTCCCAAGACGCGACTACGTTCTCACCGGAGGCCATTATCCAGGGCTCCGAGCCGCAACACCCGCTGATGGGGTGCTTTGTCCAGCTCGTACCACCATTGGATGTAACATAGAGAGCACCACCATCCGCTATAGCATAGCCATTAGAACCTGCTGCTGCTAACTGCGGCTCGTGCTTGCTGGAGTACTGGAAAGGAGCGCTGAAGGAGCCACCGTTATTGATACTGGTCGCTACGTATGACGCGCTACCCTGAATCCAGGCGACGTATACGTCCGCACCCCAAGTGGCGATCACTGGCGTGGTTTGAGCCACGGTAGCGTCGCTATCCACGAGTATCGCAGATGAGAAGCTACCTCCGTTATTGCTGCTGACTGCGAAGTATATCTGCGCGGGGGAGCCCGACTTTGGAGTCTGGGACCACACCACGTACACATAGGAACCATACTCGGCCATAAGGGGGTACGACGCCACGCCTCCCTTGGGACTCAATTTCAGCCCAGCGGAAGAAGTAGGAGGACTCCAGGTCATTCCACCGTCGGAACTGGACCGGAACAAAATGCCTCCACTCTGTTCTGTCCACGAAACGTAAACGTTGGTGCCGTTATTCTGCACATTAGGAAATCTCGCGTTACCACTGTCGTTACTGATATTTATCGGAGTGGAGAATGATGGAGTACCTGCGAATGAAAATGAACTAAAAACCGAAATTGCAGAGACCAAAAAGACTGCTGCAATGATGAGACTCAGGACACTTCGACGGGATAATCTGGAGCTCAAAAAATTCAGGTAGAGAGTGGAGAGCACCGGGTTCGCTTTTAATAAAATCGCATATTTGTTAGGAAATAATCCGTCTTCGAATATCAGGACCATAAAATCTGGCCAGCTTGAGAGAAGTTTCCAAATTTGGTAACTCTTTACGTCCTACATCCCATCACTTCATTTTGGATCAGGCAATGCGCGAATTGTCACATTGAAACGTCCCAATTGCCCAAGAGAGTCGCAACCTTCAACGGCGCGGGCCGCTCTTCCACCGAAAATGGAGAAGAACAACAGGCCAAACCAAGGAACCGCCCTAATTGGGCTACTCAGGAAGAGACGAAATAAATTTGTGAGGTCGAGCCAAATGTGTAGGTCCACGTTGCAAAGCAGTTGGCGCCATTGCTAGACACCGCAAATAGCGTCACGTCCTGGTTTCCGGCAGCGACCCCCACCGCATTATTGCTGATATCGATGGGGCTGCTCCATGATGATCCGCTGTTTTCGCTGTATGAGACGTAAGCGTTCCACACCGAAGACCCCTTGGCAATTTCCTGCCCCCACAGCACGAAGACGTTCTCTCCATCAGAAGAAGCTACGTGCCCGTAAGAGCTCGTCCCTGACATTCCACTATTCACTTCCACTGGAGTGCTCCAGTTTGGATTCTCACTGCTAGCATTGGTGGTAGACGTCATGTACACTCCTTGATTGCCGAGAGAATGGAAGGTCGTGAAAGAATTGTTTCCGTACCCAATATTCTCCGGCTCCCAAGAATTCTTCACAGCCCCACTGATCGTCTGCAATGGCCCCCAAGTGGCGCCGCCGTCCGTGCTGACCCTGCCGTAATCCTGGTATCCGACGCCGGTCGTGGCGTTGGCCTCCCAAGTCGTGTACACCAGATCGCCCCAACCCGCCACCCACGGTTCTCGTGCATAATTCACGGAACCGCTGATTCTCGTGTAGTTGTACAACGGGACGTATTGCGACCAATTTCCCCCAGCAGTGTGGCTATAAACAAAGTTAGATTGATCCATCATAACGTACACGTTGGAGCCGGTGGTCGCAACGATTTCTGCCTCACCGTTTGTCGAAAAGGGGTAAATGTCAACGGGTGCACTCCAGGTCTGTCCATTGTTGGTAGAGGATGCCACGTAAATCGCTCCGGGCAAGGCATAGCTCACTTTGCTCGAATACCAAGCGACGTACACATCGGAGCCGTAAGCTGCGATCGCCGGTGTGATCTGATCATTTGTAGAGTTGTGGCTGAGCTGGGTGGTGACAAAGCTCTTGCCGTTGTTCGTGCTGGCCGCCGCAAAAATCTGTAGAACATTTGACCCATTCTTCTGTTTGACGGTCTGTGCCCAAGAAACATAGACATCACCAGAGTTCACCGACTGGTACTCCGTGAACATTATAGGGAACTGGGCGGTCCCTCCCTTCGGGCTCAACCTCAGCCCGGGGCTGGATGTCGAGGGAGTCCAAGTGGAACCCCCATTGCTACTTGCCCTAAATAAAATTCCCTGACTCCCTTCCGTCCATGCAACATAAACATCCTGGCCGTTGTTAGAAACGGTCGGTTCTTGCGCTTTGTTTGCATCGTTGCTCAAATTAATGGCAGGACTAAACTTGGGAGTAGAAACCGCCGTAGACCTGACAAAAACGACCGGAAGCATACCTGCGACTAGAAACATCGCAATGATTAGGCATGATGTGACAACGATACTTTTGCTTGAAAAACCGAATCGTCTTATCGACATTGAGAACTTATGGTAAGGGCCCTCCCAAAGGTCCTATTTATTTTCATCCCACAATCCCCAATCTCCAAAGCTAAGGTTAGAATTCCTTTCTTTCACATGCCACCCTAAGATTGTCATGGGACTGGCTACAAAAACGAAGATTTCCCTGATTAATTCACCGATATTGGAGCAAAAATAGCAAATGATGGACGATTTGTCGTAGCGAATTAAGGCAGCAAGAAATCCGGCCAAGACATTGGGCAGTCAAGGAGAAAAAGGAAGTGGTCTTTTAGGACATTCCATCTTCTAATTTTCCAGACGCTTCTATGATCCAGAAAAAATCGTGAGGAGAGACAACTCCCTCCTCTCCATCGAAGTCTACCTGATTACTTGTGACCATTTTGGCGAGGTAATGGTAAGTCTTCTCGCCATTAGAGCCTCCAGGGCTGCGAAGACCATCAGCATCGCTGTGACGCCACTGAAGATCGTTATCGGGACTGGAATACTCGCCGCAGAGCTACCGCTCCCGGAGCTCAATTGCACCTCCGCCCCGATCACCGGGTCCCATACCACAAACCCGTAGAAGGGATTGGGATGGCTAACGTAGTTTTGCACATTGAGCGTCTCTCCCTCAAGGACGTCAGGATAGTAGAGAATCGCACCATAAGATTGATTCAAGATTCTCGTCTGGATAGCATTGGAAAGCGGGATCACCTGTGATTGGTTGGCCATCGCCAGTTCATTCAACATATTCGTGAGATTCGCATCTCTGATGTGCTGCAGGTTCCACAGGAAATAGCCAATGTCAGCGGAGTTGTAAAACTCGCACATTATGCCACAGGCACTCAAAGTACCCGTGCCACCCCAGTCGTGGAAGGCGAGGTCCCAAGTCCCGTTGCCGTCGAGTAAGATCCCTGCCGCGGTGTCGAAGGACTGCGAATTGATTGTGGTGTTAATCCCGGCAGACTGGAGCTGAGCAGCCACCGCCTGCGTCACCTGAAGATAGTCAGTAGTGAATGAAGCAGTCAAAAAATTGAGGTGCAACCCGTTTGGATAGCCAGCTTCTGTAAGGAGTTGCTTTGCCATTGTGACGTTGCCATCGAACGGGTAAACCTGCAGTGACGGATTATAGGCGCCAATCGCCGCTGGGGGCACCGGACCTATGCCTGGTTGAGCATACCCCAGTTCGACGTACTGCACAATGGCGCTTCTGTTTATCGCATAGTTGATAGCTTCCCGGACAAGCGGGTTCAGAAGCGCGGGGTTTGTGTAATTCGGATCTACGTCCATGGATATCGTGATCATTTCGTTGGGCGCACCGATGACGACCTTGACGCCGGACGCATTTTGCAGACGCTGAGCATCCTGGGCATCCAATTGAACCAGCTGGGCCTGTCCGGTCTGAAGCTGAAGGGCTTCAACAGATTCGTCGGGGACGATGTCAATGTCAATCGTTTTGATCGTAGGCTTTGGCCCCCAGTACAGCGGATTAGCCTGAAGAACAATCTGGCTGTTCTGAGTCCAAGAGACGAAATCATAGGGGCCAGTACCGACGGCATATTGGGAACCAAAGGCGCTACCGTATTTGGCAACAGCGCTTGGAGAAACGATTCCCTCTCCCAGAGCTAGATTATTCAAAAAGTCGGAACTGGCATTCTTTAGCTGAATCTCCACCTGATAGTTGCTTAGCGCGGTGACATTGGAGATATCCTCAACCTGGCCGTATCTCGCAGTACCCGTTCCATTCAACATCCGATCAAACGAGAACACTACAGCTGAAGCATTGAACGGCGTTCCGTCTTGGAATACAACACCCTGTCTCAAATTGAAAATGTAAGTTGTCGCAGACACCTCGGTCCAATTCAAGGCAAGGTCCGGAACGATCGTTCCGTTAAAATTCTGCGCAGCCAGTCCTTCATAAACTTCTGTTTGAACCGTACCCGTGTCTGGCCCAAACTGGACGGTCATGGGATCTCCTGGTTCCCCCTTGTCGGTCGTCACATCAATCGTGAGCGTGGTACCCGAACCCGACGATGAAGAGGAGGAGGTCGAACTGTTAGATGAGCTCATAGAAGAAGAAACACTCGTCGAAGGCGATGTGGTGGAAACTGTTGTGGGAGTCGTGACGGGGGTTGAAGTTGTGGTAGCAGTACTGGTCTTCACAGACAATCCAACGATCGCCCCTGCGACGATTATGACAATGATAACTACAACAATGACAATTCCTACGGTACGTGAAATCGCTCTCTTTAGTGACATTTAAGGCACGACAGCAACGATTTTCTATATTTAAGACTATTCCGCGGAACATGCCGGACTGTGATTTTCTCTCACACTAAGTCTCGGGTGGGGCAAGAACGGGAAAATCGTTAGGTTGTTTTCCTCGCGCGAATTTCAACCGGCAAGTAGTCCAGATCATAACCAAAGTAGCGCGGGCCAGCGACCTGAATTCCCGGAGCAGTTCTCCAGATCGGAGCCGAGGGAATTCCGATAACGGTGACTCTGTATCCATACCGCAGCTCTTCGGTGGTAATCGCGTTTAGAGTCTCAGAGTTGAGGATGGTAATGATGTCCGGAACTGTGGCGAGCACCCTGTTTCCTGCTCGGCATACCAGATTTTCGTTTTGAAAAGTAATCTTGCACGAGACACCGCTATTTTCTTCGACCCCCTCGATCGTAACATCCCCTTTGTTGAATCCTCCGACTGTCTGCCTGTTAACATCAACGATTTTTCCCTTGAACAAGGTTAGACCCCCGGTCAAAGTAGCAAGTGCTTCAAGCCTAGCTTCGCTTGAATGAGTCCTGTTCAGTGCTTCGCCAATTTTCTGCGACAAAGTGATCGTCCCGCCTATTGAAACCGTCCTTGCGGTTTTGCCAGACATGCCGAATGTCGCCACAAAAGATCGGGCACCCATGAGGCTCGTAGCTGCCCGAGCAATTTTCTCTCCCCAGAAGGTGTCAATAGCTTCTATCATTACTCTGTTTCCTCTTTCATCCATTACGGCGAAAGGGCTGGCGACAAGTCCATGCAGATGGAAGGAAGTCATCTGAGTTTCAGGAAAGGCACGCCCCATTGAATCTGCGTCTACCATAGGTATTCCCAAACCCAAACCCGCTACCATCGGAACCATGGAGTTTGAGCCGCCTACCTCGACGGCAGATACAGCTGTAGCCTTCTTTCCCAATTTTTCACAAAGAAACTCTACAACCAATCTCGCATCTTTGGTTTCACCAAATTTTTCAAGACCGACTACAGGCGCTCCCATTTCTCCCAGCGGAACCACGAGGTCGTCATCCTTTAGTTCGTCTAGAGAGATGAGTTTGACATCTCCATAGGTTTGCATCGCACTCTTCAGGAAAAGGCTTCCGCCCTCGACATTGCCACCCCCGCCTGCGCCAAGTACGGCAGCCCCGGATGCAATATTGTCAACGTCGTCCTTGGAAATGGATCTCAAAATTCCTGGATCCCTCTAAAGAAGAAAATCAACGAGACCTCGGCGGAAATTTAAGTATTGGTTGAAAGACCATCCGGTAAAATCATAACGAAACAAAAATCAATTTGGAGTTTAGTAAACATGATTTCTCAGCTGGGTAGAATTCGCAGGATTGTTTGAGATGCCACAGTTTAGGATTGGAATAGACGTAGGGGGCACTCATACTGATGCAGTAGCCCTGGATCAAAACAACAAGGTAGTCGGATTCAGCAAAGTGGATACCACCAAGGACGTCATTTCCGGAGTTTACAATGCCCTTGAAACCTTGCTTCGCACCACCCCGGCCGTAAGAGTCGATGAAATAATTGCCGTCATGTTTGGGACAACGCATTGTACAAACGCAATCGTCGAGAGGAAGAAACTCGCGAAGGTGGGGTTGCTGAGGATCGGAAAACTCTCCACGTCCTCGATACCTCCCCTTTTCCGATTACCCAAAGATCTTGTCGACTCGTTTGCCCCGGTCGCGATCATGGTTAATGGCGGCAACGAATACGACGGGAGAGAAATCGTTCCTCTCGTAGAATCAGAAATCCACGAAGCCGCGAAGATCTTTGAAAATCAGAAAGTAAGATCGGTGGCAATCTCTTCGGTATTCTCACCGGTCAACAAAACGCACGAAGAAAGGGCCGCGAAAATAATGATGGAGTATCTTCCGGATGCTCCGATTTCTCTTTCTTCCGAAATTGGGAGTCTGGGGCTGATTGCGAGAGAGAATGCGGCGCTTCTCAACGCGGCCTTAGTAGATGTTGCAGACGCAGCCATAATTTCCTTTGAACAGGCAGTAAGGAAAGCGGGCATCACCAAAGCACGACTTTTCCTCACACAGAACGACGGTACGCTGATGACAACGGAGTATGCGAAGCGATATCCGGTTAAGACAATAGCATGTGGTCCTACCAACAGTATCCGGGGAGCTGCTTTTCTAACCGGAATAACTGACGGGATAATAGTAGACATTGGCGGAACTACCACTCTAGTAGGAGCCCTACGCAAGAGCTTTCCTCGGGAATCCGGGGTCGCCGCAAACATTGGCGGGGTTGTAACGAATTTCCGAATGCCGGACATTCTTGCCTTAGGCTGTGGAGGAGGTACGATCGTGCATGTGGGAGCGGGAGAGGAATTGAAGATCGGACCTGACAGCGTGGCATACGAGCTGACGACGAAGGCGATGAGCTGGGGCGGCAACCATCTAACTTCTACAGATGTTGCCCTCGCCAAGGATCCAAGTATAATCAAAGATCCCAACTGCGATCCGGAAAGACTCTCTTCATTAGACA
The DNA here is from genome assembly GCA_030043455.1 of Nitrososphaerales archaeon. The sequence continues at coordinate 7,404 of JASHXQ010000038.1, forward strand.
AAGATCTCGTCGAGAGAGCGTCGAAAAGAATCGTCAAGATGGTGGAAGACGCCGTGGATCAGATGAAAACGAGCGCCGGCCCCGTGGATGTGGTGCTGGTCGGGGGAGGCGGAATTATCATACCCAGTTCACACTACTCATCCTTTGTAGGTGCGTCGCGAGTCATTAGGCCAGAATTATTCCAATATGCTAACGCGATTGGAGCCGCAATCGCGCAAGCAAGCGGCGAAGTGGATCGAGTCTTCTCTTATGAGAATTCCACGAGAGAAAAGGTGATTGAAGAAGCAATGGAGATGTGCAAGGCCGATGCGATCAAAGCCGGGGCCGTTCCTGCGACCGTGAAGATCGTTGAAGTAGAACAGATCCCCATGAGCTATGTAGCGGCTAGTGCGCTGCGGGTCAGGGCGAAGGCTGTCGGAGATCTCGCACTAGCATGACGGGGCTATCGTTTTTTGGAGTCTCTCAGCATTTCAGTACGCTTCCAATCAATCGTTTTCCCGTCATTAATGGCCAC
>JASHXQ010000039.1 GCA_030043455.1 Nitrososphaerales archaeon
TGAAATCAGCTAGACAAACCACTGGGAGAGAAAATCATCAGATTCCGGGATCCTCACTTCTTAGTTTTGATCCTCTGCCGCCTCTCAGAGAGAAGTTGAGGATAAGTAATAGACAGTTCGTTCTTCAACTCTGACGAGAGACTAAATTCATCCCGATAGGGACAAAAGGTGTCTTTCACCGCTGACTGAGTATCCACATCAAATATGATGGGATAGAGCATGCAACCTTTTGGTCGATTCTTGTAGATGGTGCACGTTGTCCCATCATGAAAAACGCATCTTCCTGCATCGCTGTTCCTTAGAACTTTGAAGCCTTTGTCTGATTCAACGAAAAAATGTTCTTCATAACCGAGTCCAACAATGCGTTTGACATCTTCATCCAATAACATCATTTCTGTGTGGTAGCAGCAGCTTACACAGCTATGAATCTTGCAAACATTCTTCAAACCGAAAAAGACAACTCGAACAAAAAAAGAAGGGGTAAAAAGGGAAATTAAAAGGCGATGCTTCCAAGGCGGAAATGGTGGTAGGATTTCTCGCGGAGGTCGTCCCTATCAATCATTTGCAGCACATACACAAAGAAAGGAGGTTTTTGTCGCTAGTAATGCCTGATATAGTACGACTACTTAGTATCTCCATGAGTCATAAACCAGAGAACTTGACGCATTATTGCATTAGGGGTCACATCAAGGAACCCGGTATGCTAGTATGCAGTCAATGTAACTTGGACATCGTTGCCGAGGAAAAGCTGCGTCGGAAGCACTGGGAAGGAAATACTAATCGTAGATCTCGCTGATGTAGCAAACGAAAAAAGGATCTTATGTACAGAGGTTAAAATGAAGGGGTTCTTCACAATCGTACAAGAAATTGCGAAAAGCGAAAAAATGATTCCTATGATCGTGGAAAGATAGATGTCATGGATCCTAAAATGTCTGTGGACTAAATCAAAAAAATGTTCATCCGGATTGGAGACGTAGAGTTCACTGATAGTATTGAAGCTCAATATTCCGTGACGCGGTATTCCGCTAGTTCAATTGGGATAAGAGCCCGAGTACAATCGGAAAAAGAGGTCAAGCAAGACGAGGAAAAATTGTACAAACTCAGAGAGGGTAAAGCAGAAGATATTGAGATCCTGACCGGGGATGGGAGCACTGTCAAGGGGTCGTACAAGATAAATGAATTGAACTGGAAGAAGGAACGGAAAGAAGATGGATCATACGAACTGATATTCAACATTGGTCTGCAAAAACAGTAACAGGCTGCTCTAACTTTTAGACAGTTTAGGCCCTCCGCAAGGGAGGGCATTATCAATCGTTTCACTATGACCGTAATCTCGAACTTGGATCCTCTGCGGGAAAACGAGAAAACGGATCTCAGTTTATGGTCGAGTATATGCGGCGCATATCGTCTAGTATCGAGGAAAAATTAGCACTTTCCGGCTAGCTCGCCTTTTAAGCAGGGCGCAAATGAATGCTTCCAAACAAATGTCAACACTCATTCCGGCCAAGACCTCTTCGGGTCAACAGGTATTCATTCTCAAAGAAGGATCAAATGAAACGAAGGGGCGAGATGCTCAGAAAAATAACATCTTTGCTGCAAAGCTGATCGCTGAAATCGTAAAGTCGAGCTTAGGTCCAAGGGGGATGGACAAGATGCTCGTAGATGCGATGGGTGACGTTACAATTACCAACGATGGTGCAACCATCCTCAAGGAAATCGACGTCCAACATCCTGCTGCAAAGATGTTGGTCGAGACCTCAAAAACGACCGATAGTGAAGTTGGTGACGGTACCACCTCGGTTGTTATACTCGCTGGCGCACTTCTGGAAAATGCCGAGGAACTAATCAACAAAGATGTCCATCCAACGACCATCGTCGACGGCTACTTGAAAGCAGAGGACAAAGTTCTCTCAATTTTGAAAGAGATGGCTGTAAAGGTCAAACCCGAAGACAAGAAAACTTTGGAACAAGTAGCAGAAACTAGCATGCAAACCAAACTTGTCTCCGATATTGGCAAAGAGCTCGCCTCAGTGGTCGTAGAAGGATTACTATTGATCGCCGAGAAAAACGAGGATGGTACTTCCAAAGTGGATATTGATAATATCAAAGTGGAAAAGAAAGCTGGTGGCTCTTCGAGTGACACCAAACTAATCAGAGGCATTATTCTGGACAAAGAGGTTGTCCACCCTGGGATGCCAAAAAGAATCGAGCAGGCGAAGATCGCCCTAGTCCTTTCCCCCCTTGAAATTGAAAAGACTGAATTTTCTGCAGAGATCAGAATTAATACACCTGCACAAATGCAAGGGTTTCTAGACGAAGAGAACTCCATGCTCTCATCTATGGTAGAAAAGATAGAAGCTTCGGGTGCAAACGTCCTAATCTGCCAAAAGGGGATTGACGATGTGGCTCAGAGTCTGCTCGCAAGAAAGGGGATTCTCGCAGTCAGAAGGGCGAAAGAAAGTGACATGACTCGTCTTTCCAAAGCCACCGGGGCAAGAACAGTTACAAACCTAGACGATCTTTCTCCGAAGGACTTGGGTTTTGCGAAGCTCGTAGAAGAAAGGAAGATCGAGCAGGACAAGTGGGTGTTCATTGAGGGTTGCAAGAATCCGAAAGCGGTTAGCATACTTGTTCGCGGCGGATCTCAAAGGGTCGTGGACGAAGCAGAAAGAAGCCTTCACGACGCAATCATGGTCGTAAAGGACGTGCTAGAAGAACCTGCGATTGTCGCAGGCGGTGGGGCGCCGGAGGCGGAAGCTGCTTCCAGGCTGAGGGAATTCGCGACAAAGTTGCCTGGAAGGGAACAGCTTGCCGTTCTCAAGTTCGCGGACGCGCTCGAATCAATACCACTGACACTTGCAGAAAACGCCGGTATGGATATCATTGACGTACAGGTCGAACTTAGGGCGAAGCACGCACAAGGAAAGATCTGGTACGGAGTTGACGCACGCTCAGGAAAGGTCGGAGACATGTTGGAAGAAAAAGTGATCGAACCTCTCGCGGTAAAGGAGGAAATTATCAGAGCCGCAAGCGAAGCAACCAGCATGGTACTCCGGGTGGATGACATTCTTGCCTCGGGCAAATCGGCTGCTCCCCCGGGTCCTCCTCCAGGTGGAATGGGAGGAATGGGCGGCATGGGAATGTAGATTCGGAAGGCTCTTCTCTGTGACCACACAGTAGTCCGCGGGAATTTTAAACGCCCGGGGAGGCGCTTCTATGTTCTCGGTCCAATAAGGTCTTGGTTGGTATCTGTTATGCCGTAGATGGACGATACCGTATTCGCGTGTAGACTACAAGCCAGAAGACGAAAAAGACCAAAATTATTGTAATCGAAGTTATCGTGACCGGCGAGAATACGTCAAAATAGATCAAAGCAAACAGCAACACCGAAGCCCAGAGGATAATTAATCTGGTGGAGGCATAAGGCTTCTTTAGACTCATAACACCAGACGGTGAGATTTCAACAGGCTTACACTTTTCGGTCACACAATAACAAGTTTCACGTGCAAAAAATTTACTTGCCCTGATAGAATTGGGGCATCATGGAGAACTGACCGAAGTTCTCCGATCCTCCTTCCTTCTTCTGAACGAAGTTAAATGGCCCCTTTTCCAAAGGAGGCGGTCTCTATCGTCCTAACATTCCTCGACGTTTCATAATTTCTATTTCGATAACATCGATCCTCGTTTGGTTCAGTTCATTTCGAGAAACTAACGCCCTATAGCTGCTCGGATTGCAATCCACTCCAAGCAATCCAATTTGCCTCTGGAATGAATCGCGAGTCTGTTTGCACAGGTCCAGCTCTCGAGCCAGATCCCAGTCCCGTGCGGCAACTGCCCATTTTTTCGCTCGGACCAGTTCAGCTTCCGTTGAGTCTACTATCATGCGTCCGGAACCACCCGTTTCGAGCTATTAAACCCTAACCAAAGGGCTTTAACTCAAGCATTTAGTTTTTCGAAGTTTCTACAGAGATTTCCAATTCAACTGGTTGAAAATAAATCTACTTTGACATTAAAGCGCCAAGTTTTTTTCTCAACCTGCGTTATTAGATTTAGAGCGGTCAATTCACAGGCAGTTCATTCAGAACTCATGTGGATCAACATTTTACGCTATTCTCGTCTGCCCGGTTTCGGGATGGGAAACCACTTAAACGAGTCGCTGTTCCTGCTATCGGCAGACTCGTGGCCTGCTTCGCCGAGAAACGTTGAGAGCGGAACCTCTGGTGGTTTAATTTCGTATCTTCATGCCAAGTAGGTTCTGATACCTCCCGCTTATAACATGGAACGACATGAACTGCCCACATCGGTATTTGAATTGTCAATCAACAGAGATTCAGACATTTCGGCAAGAGCTAGATTCTACAATGAGCCCGGTGTCGCTCACATCATTTCGAAGAATGGAGTTCCGAATACCAAAAAAGCAATGCAAATCATGGTATCGGAAGGAAGCGTTGCGAAATCTGGAGTTACTCAAGAGCTTATTGATCGGATCGGTTTTGTGACCTTTGCCGTGCACCCCCAGCAAATCAACATACGAGACAAGGCAACCGGGAGAATAATCGCTGTCATACCCCGATGAAAGTGACTATCTCAGGGAATCCTTACTCTCGGCTCTTCACCGAAGAACTGATCAAAGGACTTCCTATTGATTGTGCTCTAAAAATATGATGGCAACGTAGCCTGAATTGTCGCGCAGTTGTCAGGAAGGATTGGAATCATGGAAGAAGAAAAACAGATCCTGTTTGTTTGCGCTGGAAACGCTGGTCGATCACATATGGCACAGGCAATTGCTGAGAAATATGGGGTCAAAGCCATCTACGCGGGAACAGCTGCGTCGAGCCGCATGAATCCCAATGTTATTGAAGCTATGAGGGAAAAAGGGATCGATCTTGGGATCACGATTCCGAGGATGGTTACTCCGGAAATGATCCACAGCGCCAGTTTGGTCGTGACAATGAGTTGCTCAGTTGGGAGTGTTCTGCCCCAAACAAAACTCGCGCAAATGCAGGGCAAGCTGGTCAATTGGAAACACTCTGATCCTCAGGGCAAGTCTCTCCCCTGTGTGCGGAGAATAAGAGATGAGATCGAAAAAAACATCATAGAGCTCTCGAAGAAAAGAAAGGATCTCTTTTCTCCCACCAAATTGAGAATATCTGATTCAGAATTCTGATCCGTTTGAAAACGATCGCGTGGCTGACACAATCGGATGCGGCAGGCTCTTTGTAGAATTCTTCTCCCAACGCGGTATCCCCCATCTAGATCTGTTTGGTCTTGGATTACGAAGTTGGAATTACCCAATCCCACATGAACCAATTCTAACGATAATACGATACCGCTACTCTCTCCGGGGGCTTGCCATCTCGGGATGACCTGACTTTACGAATTGCGTCCTCAAAGTGCTTCATGCCCACCACGGCTTCTGAGACGTGTTGCTTTGCGTCTTCGGGACTTGAATGAGTTGAAATGAACTCTTGGAGAGTAAGTGATACCGCGGTATTCACTACTGAAGTAATGTCAGCGCCGCTCAACCCATCTGTCAACTCGGCGAGCCGGTCGATTACCAGCCCGCTATCGATCTGCTTGCCGCGCACGCGGATTTCCAGGATCTGCTTTCTCGCGTTGCGATCGGGCTGCGGAATGAGCAACAACTTGTCAAACCTTCCAGCTCTGAGGAGAGCAGGATCTACCATGTCCATTCTGTTTGTCGCAGCAAGAACCACGACACCG